>URJD01000108.1 GCA_900548075.1 uncultured Collinsella sp. | reverse complement strand
TCTGCTGCTGGGCGCGGCGCAGCGCCGCCTGATAGCGCGGCAGCTCGGCCTTGACAGCGGAGAGCACGCGCAGCACATCGTCGGTGCGTTTTTGCAGCTTAAACGTCTGGTAGCTCATCTGCAGGCTGTTGAGAATCGCCGCCATGGTGCTGGGGCCGGCCACGTTGACGTGATAGTCGCGGCCCAGGGTCTCGATAAGCCCGGGACGGCTGACGATCTCGGCGTACAGGCCCTCAAACGGCACGAACATGATGCCAAAGTTGGTGGTCGCCGGCACGCTTAGATACTTTTCGCAGATATCCTTGGCCTCGCGCTTGACCATCGTGTCGAGCGTCTTGCGCGCAGCGGCAACGGCATCAGCGTCACCCGACTCCTGTGCGTCGAGCAGGTGCTCATACGCATCGCCCGGGAACTTGGAGTCGATCGGCAGCAGCACGGGGTCGCCCTCGTCCACCGGCAACTTGACGGCAAACTCAACGCGCTCCGAAGCGCCGGGCTTGGTGGCGACGTTTTCCAGATACTGATCGGGCGTCAGGATGTCCGCCAAGATCGCACCCAGCTGAACCTCGCCCAAAATGCCGCGCGCCTTCACATTGCCCAATACGCGCTTAAGGTCGCCCACGCCGGTGGCAATGGATTGCATATCGCCCAGGCCCTTGTACACGGCCTCGAGCTGGTCGCTCACCTGCTTAAACGATGCGGACAGACGGTCGTTGAGCGTGCGGGAGAGCTTCTCGTCAACCGTCGCGCGCATCTGATCGAGCTGCACGTTATTGTCCTTGCGGATAGCACCCAGCTGGGCATCGACCGTCTCGCGCACCTTGTCCAGGCGATGCTCGATGCCCTCGCGATTGGCGCCGAGCTGTTGGGCCGTCTCGCGGCGCAGGTCATCCATCCGGTCACCAGCTTGCGAAAACTCACGTGCGATGGTCAGGTAACGTTGCTGCTCCACGGCCGCATCGGTCGTCTGCTGCTGCGCGATGGCATTGGCCGTGCGGCGGGTTTCGGCCAGCGCGACGTTCAGGGCATCGAGCGCGTTGTTGGCCTGCTCGAGTGCTGCCAGCGTTTCCGCGCTACTGTCGCCACGCTCCCGCAACTCGGCACGCAGGCTCTTGAGCTGGAGGGCGCAAGCCACAGCAACCCCCACCGCCACCAAGGCGATCACAACAAGCACAATATCAATAGCAGACATAAACTCCGCCCAACAAACCCAATCGAGCACCAATCAAAACCGCGATCAATCTTACCCCGCCACACACACCGGGCGCCCGGCCCCTTCTTGGGCGCCCCTCTCCTCCGCATATTCCATAATGCGGCGCGCCGTTTTCCTGCTCACCTTTGAGTCATCGCCGGCCAAGTATGCGTATACGTTTCCTTTATTCAGGCGCAGAGCACGGCAGAGGCCATAGCGCGTTACACCCGATTCCTCCAATGCTTCCAGCGTTTTCTTTCTCATCAGGGCGTTCACCCTTCTATCGGCCGCCGGCTTTTCCTTCACCGCTCTATACGCACGCCAAACGTTGGCATAACGATTAGGGAGCTCACTTTTGGCGCATAGAGACGCCATGCTACCCGCTTGACCGTACAAGGATAAAACGTCTCGGTAATCCCGTTCCATCCACGAGCCCTCGGATAAACCCAGAACGTATTCGGCTTTTCCTTGCGCCAAAGCGAGCAAAAACAGAGGCTCCGCCACGCGCGGCGCATCCGTCATCGCCTGCTCAACCAATTTTCTAAAACTCAGCGACTGCTGTCCGGATAGCTCTCGGCAATAGCCTTTTAAGAATCCCTCAAAGGTCAGATTCAACCGAGCACCTCCTTTTTGTATTGCCTGTATGCGCAGACCATCTCTTGATAACTCCGCTCCGAAGGCGACGACGCCAGCGCCTCTCCCTCGTCGAATATAAGCCGTTCGAGCAACCCCCAATCAAGTCGGTCGACGAATGCCTGACTATGAAGGTCGATGATGTCGTTCGGACGGTAGGCATAGAGCTTCATTACCGCCAGGTCCTCCAAGGATGGCGTAAAGTACCTGATAAAACGCGCCCCAATATCCAAGGGAATCAAACGATCTTCGTAATTGAACGGCATCTGATTACAATATGCCACCGCCATACCATTCACCTCGGGGTATCGAGCTATGATCTCGCGGAGGCACTTATCTGCCTCAAACACATCAATGTCATGTGTAACCGAACGATTCGTCACATCGTTTAGCATGAAGGCGCTTCCTCCCACCAATACAACGTTCGGCCTGTCGTCTCTTGGACCTATTTCCAGCTCCGCCTCTTCGTCAATGCCCAAAAGAGTCTGTTCTAAATCCTGCTTATACATAACAAATCCTATTATTATTCATCTTCAATAATACTATTCAATCGCACGACAGGACCCACAGGATGCAAGAATTCCGCTCGTGGCGATAATCCCTACACCCTAGAAGTCCTAATGTGACAAACGCTAACTCTCCCAGCCGGCGCGGATTGTTGTTATGACATCGCCTAGGCGCTGGCCGAGGGCTGACAGATGTTGGAGCACTTCGCTGGGCGAAGCACCGTTGAGGATGCAGGTGAGCGCATACGAGACCAAGAAAATCGCCGCAAGTCCTAGCGGAATGAGCACGATCATCGCCAATGTGCGCAGGCGCTGGCCCACGCGGCGACGACGCGCACGACGCTTGTCGAACGCGAGCTCCTGCGCATATGATTCTTGCTGTACGGAATAGGCCTCTGGTGCCGATTCGCCCGCAGGCGAAACCGCGGGTGTAACGTTTTGCGCAGGGGGCTGGGCTGCCGCCCCCTGCATTTGCATCTCCATGAGTCGTTGCTGCTGACGCAGCATGCGCTCAGCCTGTTGCTGCGGAGTCTCAAGAAACAGATCCATGCTGGCCTCCAAAATCGGAGCATTCGACGCTTACGACCAGCATCCCGCACCGCCATGACCGCGACAACGCAA
Organism: uncultured Collinsella sp.; assembly: GCA_900548075.1. Taxonomy (GTDB): domain Bacteria; phylum Actinomycetota; class Coriobacteriia; order Coriobacteriales; family Coriobacteriaceae; genus Collinsella. Next base: position 3,498 of record URJD01000108.1, on the reverse strand, counting down.
TCGCCGGCAATAGCCACAAAGTTTCTTTTGCTCAAAAGCTGTCGAAAAGCTCAACAACTCCCCTACCAGCACTTTCTCTGAGCTTTTTTCGCCAGCAATCTTTTGGCCTTCCACCCTTACGCCAACTGACCAAAATCTAACCAAAAGCTTGACGAAAAATGTGGAAACAGGGACCCATACAAAAACGTGCCGCCCCAAAAGGGGCGGCACGCAAACTTCTAATCAGCCTTACATGCCCGCAAGGCCTCGGGCGGCGGTGGCGCATATAAACGCCAAGGCTAGAATCACGAGCGAGCCAGCAATGTCAGCCAGGGCGCCCGCAAAGCGACGCTCAAACAACCAGCTCTCAAAGTGCGGGGCAACGTTGCGCCAAACACGCCACAGCAAGATGCCCATACCGATGACGCCCGGGATATTGAGCAGTAGGATCTCGGAGCACAAAAGACCGATCAGGTTGCCGGCGACAAAACCAGCGTCGCCCTCGCAGTATTTGCGGTAGACCATATACAGCATGTACGCCACAAACGGCTGCAAGCACGCAGAAATAAACGTGACCACCATCGAGGGGTCCTGCGAAAAGACCCCGGTGAGCTTATCCACGCTCGTGGCATCCTTAGAGGCCAGGAACAGGCCAATGACCACCACGGGCACCACACCCAAGATGACCTCGACCATCGTGAACAGCTTGGCAGTCAAATCATCACTAGCCGAATTCAAATGGGGCGCCCACTCAGGATGAGCATGCACGCCGACTTTCTTGTCCTTCTCAGCACGATCGGCCTTTTTACCCTCGGCAACCCGACGACCAGGATCCTTGCGAGTCCCCGCCGTAGCAACCCGAGCCCGAGACTTCTTACCCATAACCAACACCTCACAAGAGGAAACGAATAACCAACGCTACTCAGTGTACCCCACCCACGAACGGTGCCGTCCCAACCAGCCCCCACACAAAACGTGCCGCCCCAAAAGGGGCGGCACACAAACTTTAATATCAGCTTTTCAGTAGCGAGCACGCGACGGCCCAACGCCGGAGCGCAGGGCGGGGAAATATCTTTGCCTCGCGCGACCCTGCGGAGCCGTGAGCGAGAGGTATTTCCCCGCCCTGCGCTCCGCAGCAGCCAGCGCCAAGCGCTAGTAGTTCACCACCTGCTCCTCAAAGTACGCCTTCGGGTGGTTACACACCGGGCACACCTCAGGCGCCTCGGCACCAACGTGCAGGTGCCCGCAGTTCAGGCACTTCCAGACCTTCACGCCCTCACGCTCAAACACCTCGCCCGACTCGATGCGCTCGACGAGTTTGTTGTAGCGCTCCTCGTGGGCCTTCTCGACGGCGGCGACACCACGGAACTTCTCGGCGATCTCGACAAAGCCCTCTTCCTCGGCGGTCTTGGCGAACTCGTCGTACATCGTGGTCCACTCGTAGTTCTCGCCTGCCGCGGCATCACGCAGGTTGTCCAGAGTGCCCGGAACGGCACCGTCGTGCAGGTACTTAAACCACAGCTTGGCATGCTCGGACTCGTTGCCTGCGGTCTCGGCAAAGATATTCGAGATCTGAACGTAGCCGTCCTTTTTGGCCTTGGATGCATAGTAGCGATACTTGGTGTGTGCCTGGGACTCACCGGCAAAAGCAGTCTCGAGGTTCTTCTTGGTCTGAGAGTTCTCAAAATCCATAGGTGTACTTCCCTTCAACACGTGCCGCCCATAAGCTTTGAGCGACCTTGTCTTTAGGATGCCCTCAAGCCGCGAATTTAAACCTTACAATCCCGTTCTTCAGATTTGAGCGGGCTACACACTCAACCAACGATCGTCCTCGGCTCGGCAAAAGCCCTCGCGCTCCAGGTCAGCTAGAATGCCCGCGATCAAGTCGCACTCGACCGGCCCGCGACCGGCTGCCGCTTCCATCTCGTTAACGCCCACCACGGCATCAGCAAGCGTAATCCCCGCCGGCTGCCCATCGCGCGCTGCCAACAACATACGCACGATATGCGCGCGCTTTTGGCGGCGCGAGCCCTCAAACTTGGACTGACGACTATAGCCCGCCGACCGCCTGGACGGATTGGGCAGTGTCTTTTTAAGATACGCGCCGTAATCCAGCAATGCGTAATACCACGCGCGCGGCGTGTCGGCATCGTCTTGAGGCGCGGCAAAGGGCGCGATCTCGTCCGCCGCCGCACCGGGGGCCGCCGGACAGGCAGCTTGGATCAGCGGCACCAGTTCGCGATCGGGAACGGCCGGCACATCGGGAAAGAAATGATGCAAAAAGACCGTGCGCACATTGGTCTCCAAATACACGCCCGGAAGATCGAATGCAAACGAACGGATGCCCTGCGCCGTTGCCGGGCCAATGCCGGGCAGAGCGACCAAGTCACGCGTCTCGCGCGGAAACTCCCCATCCCAGTCCTCTACAACGCACTGTGCAGCCCTGTGAAGCGCCAAGGCGCGGCGATTATAGCCCATCCCCTGCCACGCATCCAAGACATCGGAAGGCGCGGCCTGGGCAAGCGCCTGCACGGTCGGAAAGCGATCGAGCCACGCCGGCATGCGCGTCTCCACGCGCGGCACCTGCGTCTGCTGCAGCATGACCTCAGAGATCCAGATGGCGTATGGGTCGCGCGTGCGCCGCCAGGGCAGGTCCCGGTAGAGCTCGCGACCGCGCTCCCTCACGGTGGCGCGGAAGGCGAGAAGCTCCTCGGATGTGGGCACGGTGGGAGTGGCGTCAGGCATGGGAGTCCTTCTCGTCGGGGGCACCGGTGGCACTCGGGACGGTGCCGCACTCCTGCGGGCGGAGCAGCTCGAAGCCACCAGTGAACCGCGGGACGCAGCCCTCCTCCACCACTTGCCACAGCGTGACGGAGCCAAAGAAGGAGCGCAGCATGGCCTCGGCGTTGCACCAGATGGGGTTGAAGCCGCAGGCGCCGCGGCGCTCGCAGGGGCCGCCGTCCGCACCGGCGGCGTCGCAGCCGCAGAGGGCGAGCGGGCCCTGGACGGCCTCCAACAGGCGCAGGAGCGTGACCTCGCGCGGGTCAACGGCCAAGCGCATGCCCCCGTTGGCTCCGCGGCTGTTCTCCACGATGCCGGCCAGGGCCAGGTCATGCTGGATAGAGCGGGCAAAGGAGTAGGGCACGCCGTTGGCGCGGGCAGCCTCGCGGACGGAGACCACGCCCGCGGGGTCCGTGGCCAACGTTGCAAGCATGCGCAGCGCGTAGTCCGTCTTTCGGGCTATCTCCATGCGGCTATTCGTCCCAGTCCAGGATTTGCCAGCCACGCTTCTTGGCAATGGGGCGCAGCGTGGAGCCGGGGCAGACGGCAAAGGCCTCCTTGGCGCGGGACAGCAGGTCCACGTCGCTGTGGTGGTCGCCGTAGGCGTAGGCGAGCTCCCAGGCTCCCTGGCCGAGGTTCTTGTCGCACCACGCGGAGGCCGCGGCGTACTTCTGCGGGCCGGCAATGACGTCTCCCTGGACGCGGCCGGTGTAGCGGCCCTGGGTGTCCTTCTCCATC
>URJD01000107.1 GCA_900548075.1 uncultured Collinsella sp. | reverse complement strand
GCATTGCCATAGCCCGCACCGGGGTTACTGGCATAGACGATGAGCCCGCGCAAATCGCCGGCAAGAATCGACTGACCGATGGTCGTGCACAGGCCGCGCACCGGATCGACCAGTGGATAGCGCTCGGACCCCAGCTTGGGCCCGCACGGTACCGGCGGCATCGCAAAGCGTGCGGGATCGAGGTCGCCCAACACAAGCGGCGTGGGCGGATTGAGCGCGCCGCCCGCATGCCCGATGCAGCCCAGCAGCACATCAACCAAGCAGATAGCGCGCGCGGTCTGGGTGCTATTGGCATACGCGATACCGATGCCGCCATGAAAGCCCGCATCCACCACAGCGGCAGGCGCGGCGGCAGCGAGATCGCGCGCCGTGGCGACAATCTCTGCGGCCGGCACGTCGCACATCGACTCGGCCCACTCGGGCGTCCAAGCATGGGCCGCCTGCGCCAACTCGTCAAAACCCGTGGTATAGCGGTCCACGAACTCGTGGTCGTACAGGCCCTCGGCAATCAACACGTGGACAATACCCAACAGCAGCGCCAAGTCGCAGCCCGGGCGCACGCGCAGCCAGCGGTCGGCAAGCGCGGCCGAGCCACTGCGCCGGGGGTCAACCACGATAATCTTCGCCCCGCGCCGGCGTGCATCGTTGAGCGCGTCAACGGCCCCCATCGTTGACGAATCGACAATGGAACGCCCCAGGTACATGATGCAGTCGGTATGCGCTAGGTCGGAGGCGGGGCTGTAGCCCAGGCTGTGCTCCCAACCGGTAAGTCGGCTTACCTCGCAGGCGCCGTCGGCACCGTACACGTTGGGCGAGCCCAGCGCATGCATAAGGCGATACGCCCAGTAGCGGTCGAACGAGGGAACACCGAGCGTCATGCCCAGCGCACGCGGACCATGCCCGTCAACAATCCCCCCAAGGCGCGCTGCAATCTGCGCGAACGCCTCGTCCCACGAAATCACATCGAACCCCGAGCCATCAGTTCGTCGGCGCATGGGGTGCACAATGCGATCGCGCTCGTCAAACGGCATTGCCAGACGATGCCGTCCGCGGGCGCATAGGGCACGCGCCGCGCACGGATGCCCCACAACCGGCAACTCAGCCATCACACGCCCATCCTCAACATGGGCTGCAAAGGCGCAATCGGCATAGCATCCCCCGCATGTCGTAACCACGGCGCGACCGTCACGCTTCGCAGCAGATGCCATCTCGATTACCCCTTTCACCAGCCAAACACAACAGGCCAACAGCCCGGCAACGAGCCCCAGACCCAAAAAGCCTCCCGCACGGCAACGCCCCGCGGGAGGCCCAACGTCAAACAGACGATACCTTACGCCTCGGACTTCTTGGCGTAGACAAACCAGTAGCCGAGCGCGACCAGAACCGCGCCGCCCACGATGTTGCCCAGCGTGGCGGCGGACAGGTTAAACGCAATGCCCGCGGCGTTGAGCGCATCGGCGCCGGCGACGTCGGCGCCATAGCCGCACGCGTGCATCACAGCGCCCATAGGCAAAAAGTACATGTTGGCGACGCAGTGCTCAAAACCGCAGGCCACAAAGGCGGCGATGGGCAGCAGAATGCCCACAACCTTATCGACCACGGTCTTGCCGGCGGTACCGATCCACACGGCCAGGCACACAAAGATGTTGCACAGGATGCCACGGAAGAAGATCGTCACCCAGTCGACCGTCACCTTGCCGGCGGCGACGCTCACCATGGAATTGGCAACCGCCTCGCCGTTGAGCTTGTAAATGCCGGCCATGTACACCAAAAAGACGATGAATAGGGCACCGGCAAAGTTACCAAGCCACACGACGAGCCATGCCTTGAGCATCTGAGCCAGGGTGATCTTTTTGCTCTTGAGCGCGCAGACCATAAGCGAGTTGCCGGTGAACAGCTCGGCGCCGCACACCAGCACCAGCACCAGGCCCAGGCAAAAGCACAGACCGCCCACGACGCGCTGGGCGCCCCAGCCGAGTGTGCTATCGCTCAAGAATACGGTAAAGAACAGGCCACCGAAGGCAATGAACGCGCCGGCGAACATTGCCAACAGAAAGGCCTTAGCGACCGGCAGGTTAGCCTTGGTCACGCCGGCGGCCTCGGTCTTGGCCTCGATCGCGGCGGGCGCCAGGCAATCGGGAGCGGGATACTCCACCTTGGAATCTGCCATGTCAATCACTTCTTTCCTAATCAGCAGGGACAAGAGCTCCTATTGCTCTTGCCCCAAGCGGACAAAGTGGGAAAAGTCGTTGGCGGCCACGGCGTCGTACACGGCGTCGACAGCCTCAAAGACCTCCGGGGACATGGGGTTGTAGAACTCCGTGTCGCCCGGCTGAATCCCTATGAAGACGATATCTTCGCACGATTGCTCAATCTCTTCGATCAAAATCGACAAGGGAAGCGAATGCGTGGTGAACATCGACTTGCGGGCCACATCACGTTTGTCGAGCAAGCGGATGGCGCCGACGGGCAGCGCCATGTCGGCGGCATCGACCAAAACCAAACGCGGCGGACGCTCGCGCTTGACCTCGATGATGTCATCCTCGGGCGTCTGACCGCCGTCGATGGTATACCAGCCGGCAAGCGGCGCGTCCTCCATCTTTTTGGAGAGCACGGGGCCGGCGGCATCGTCGGCACGCAGCACGCTTCCCGCCGTGAGCACGATACCCGCAAAGGGAGCACCGTTCACACGTCCATCCACAACGCGACCCATTACTGCAACCTTCCCGTCAGATACACGCCCGACACATCGCGCACGCGCTCAACCAGATCGCGGAACTTCATCAGAAACGCGACCTGCTGGGCATGCAGGCCAAAGTCGTCGTCGAACACCGAGATGCCGGCCTTGGCCGACCCGCGAAAACCGCGCTCGTCGAGCAGCGTGTCGCAGGCCTCGAGCAGCGACGGCACCGCCGCCTTGTCGAGCTGGCACTCGCCAAAGGAGCGGATGGCCTCGAACTTGGTCTTGGCCTCCCCCTCCGGCAACGCGTCGACGAGTGAATAGAACACATCCACCGGCACCGACAGGCGCGGCTCAAAGCAATCGAGCACGCCGGTGTGGTGGCCCACGGCGAGCGTGTAGTACAGCACGTCGCAGGCCTCCTGGGGAACGTCTTCCTCGGTCTCCACAAACTTACGCGTGAGCGCGTAGAAGACCACCTGGTCGGGCGCATGGCCCAGGCAGGGGTCGGCGACGCCCTCGGCGGCCTCGTCGCTTGCGCGCGAGGCATCGCCAAAAGAGCCGCCGAGCATGCCGGGGCCCGCAAAGTAACCAGAGCGGTCCGTGAGCTCCATCTAGCGACCTCCGGCCAGCACCAGATCCTGCAGCGCCGAGTACACCTCGACGCGGCGCGGATCGTCCTGCTTGTCGATGAGCAGTGCCATGGCACCGCGGATATCGCCCTTGGGCGCACCCTCGAGCGTGTCCATAAACTCGTTGGCCAGGTCGCGGCCGTAACGGTAGCCGCTCATGGCGCGAGCCTCGCGCTCGATGGCAACGCGCAGCTTGTACGGCACGCCGGGGTGCAGGATATCGGCCTGCTCGCCGGCGGCCTCCACCGTGGTCTCGGCATGGAGCTTTTGGTCCAGAAGACCGAGCGCCATGGCAAAGCCGTAGACGGTCTGCGCGGGGCTGGGCGGGCAGCCGGGGATGTAGACATCGACCGGCAGAATCTTATCCGTGCCGCCCCAGACGCAGTAGTTGTCGTAGAAGATGCCGCCGGTGCAGCCGCACGCGCCATAGGACACCACGATCTTGGGATCGGGTGCGGCCTCAAAGGCGCGCAGGGCCGGCATGCGCATGGCACGCGTCACGGCACCGGTGTACAGCAGCACATCGGCGTGACGGGGCGAGGGCACGACCTTGATGCCAAAGCGCTCGACGTCGAAGACGGGCGTGATGGAACCGAAGATCTCGATCTCGCAGCCGTTGCAGCCGCCGCAGTCAACACGGTAGACGTACACCGAGCGCTTGATCTTCTTAAGAAGGGTCGCCTTGGCCTTCTCGATGCTCTCGTCGAGCTCGATCTTGGTCGGGCGGTACTGAAGCCGCTCGGGCAAAAGCGTGGGTTCGGCCATGGTTACTCCTCCTTCGTATCAAAATCCATGATGATGCCCTCGACCGGCGCCGGACCGGCGGGAATCTCGGGCGCATCAGGGTTGAGCTCGCGGTCGATATACTCCGGGTTCACGCCGTGGCCGCCCAGATACTCCATGCCGGGGCCCTGGGGCTCACCGGACGCAAGCGTCTCGTTGGCAGCCATGCCAGCAGCGTTGCCGGTCTTTACGGCCGAGGCGGCGCGCAGGGCGTCGAGCTCGCGCTTGCACTCCTGACACATACCGACGGTACGGGCGGCCTGGATGGCCTCCATGCCGCCGGCCTTTTGCAGCAGGCGCTTGGCGTAGTCGATCTCCTTGTGCGGGGCAAACGGCTTGCCGCAGCGCGAGCAATGCTCGAGCGTGTAGACGCTCTTGCTGGTGAGGTCGTCCTTGCTCATGACGGCCAGCTCAAACTCCTCAGTGAGCTTGATGGCCTCCATGGGGCAGGCCTCCTCGCAACGGCCGCAGAAGATGCAGCGACCGTAGTCGATCGACCAGGTGATGGTATCGGCCGCAAGGTCGGTGTCCATGCGAATGGCATCGGCCGGGCACGCCACGCCGCAGGCACCGCAGGCGATGCAGAGCTCGGCATTGTGCTCGGGCTTGCCGCGCATGTCCTTGTTGGTGGGGAACGGCGCAAACGGGTACTTGACCGTCGCGTCGCCGGCCTTGGCGTTAACCTTCCAAAGCTTCAGCATATTAGAGCGCCTCCTCATCGAGCGGAGCGGCCATGGTGCCCTCGCCCGCGAGCGGCGACTTGTCGCGCCAGACGTTCTCGAACTGCTCCTTGTCGAGCACGTAGTCGCGCTTGGCGGCGACATCGGTCACCGTCACGCGGTCGGTGCAGGAGTAGCACGGGTCGAGCGAGCCGACGATCAGCGCTGCATCGCCCACGGTGTTGCCGCGGAACATGTAGCGCAGGACCGGCCAGTTGCTGTACGTGGCGGCCTTGGCGCGCCAGCGGTAGCACTTCTGGTTATTGCCGAGCATGGCCCAGTGCACGTCCTCGCCGCGCGGCGCCTCGGTGGCGCCGATGGCGTACTTGTGCGGGGTGTACTCCCAATCCGTGGTGAGGATGGGGCCCGACGGGCAGTTCTCGAGCATGGTCTCGATCATGTCGATCGAATCGTAGACCTCCTGGATGCGAACGGCGGTACGGCCGAAGGCATCGCAGGTGTCGGCCGTGGCGGCGTGCATCTTTTGGACATCCGGATCGGCGTAGCCGTCGAAGGGATGGTCAAAGCGCACGTCGCGGGCATAGCCCGAGCCACGCATGAGCGGGCCGACCGGCGAGAAGTCGCGGGCGATCTTGCGGTCCAGGATGCCGATGCCGCTCGTACGCTCGATAAAGTTGGGCGTGGAGAGCAAGACGTCGACGAGTTCCTGAACCTCGGAGCGCAGCTGGTGGATGGTCGTGAGCGTGGAGAGCTTCTGCTCGGCCAAAATGTCGCGACGCACGCCGCCAATCACGTTGAGGCCGTAGGTCTTGCGGTGACCGGAGAGCTTCTCGGCCAGGTCCATGGACTTCTCGCGGACGCGGAAGAACTGCTGGAAGCCGGAGTCGAAGCCCGTGTAGTGCGATGCGAGGCCAATATTGAGCAGGTGTGAGTGCAGACGCTCGACCTCAAGCATGATGGCGCGGATGTACTGGGCGCGCGGCGGGACATGAATGCCCTGGGCGCGCTCGACGGCCTCGGCATAGGCCACCGAGTGGGCGCAGCCGCAGATGCCGCAGATACGGTCGGCGAGGAACGTCACGGCGTCATAGTTCAGGCGCGTCTCGGCGACCTTCTCCATGCCGCGGTGCACGTAGAACAGACGGTAGTCGGCATCGACGATCGTCTCGCCCTCGACGAACAGGCGGAAGTGGCCAGGCTCGTCGGAGGTAATGTGCAGCGGGCCCATGGGGACGAGCGTGGTCTCCTTGCCCTTGGTGTCGGCCAAGAACTCGTAGTTTTCCATGTCGCTCGCGGGAGCGGGACGGAAGCGGTAGTCCATGGAGTCCTTGCGCAGCGGGTACAGGCCGCTGGGCCAGTCATCGGGCAGTACCAGGCGGCGACGGTCGGGCAGACCCTCGGGGATCAGGCCGAACATGTCGCGCAGCTCGCGCTCGCCCCACACGCAGGCGGGGACGAACGGCGTCACGGACGGGAACGTCATCTTGGCGGGATCGACCTCGGTGCGCACGGTCACCCAGCCGGGGTCCTCCCCCTCCATGGAGATGACGTAGTACACGGCGTAACGGCCGCACAGGCCGCGCTCATCGTTGCCGACGATCACGGGGATCCAGCCGTAGCGCTCGTAGTACAGGTAGTGGACGGCCTCGGGCAGCTTGTCCTGCTTGACGGTAATCGTCAGCTGGTCCTCGCACTGCCACTCGACCTTCTCGATGCAGCCCGGAACGGC
>URJD01000106.1 GCA_900548075.1 uncultured Collinsella sp. | reverse complement strand
TCAAGCTCATCAACATGATTCCGTGGAAGAGCCGCTACTCGGCTACCGTCATCTTTACCGTCATTATGCTGGTCGACGGCGTCATGACGCTACAGTCGCTCGACTACTGGTACCAGCGCGTCAACGGCACGGAGCCGGATATTCCCGTCGCGCAGTTCTACGGCAAGTATTTCGATAACGATTACATGGAGAACCGCTTCCAGAGCATGACCATGAGCCCCAAGGATGCGACACGCGTGTAGCGCCGCGCAATGCCGAGATTTTTCATCGCACCTAAAAGCCCGCTGGCAGACTGATGAACTGCCAGCGGGCTTTTTGTTGGCGAATGCTGCTGCCGGCCTTACGCCTCGCGCTCGACCTCGCTCACACACTCATTTTTGATGGTACCGACGAGCGCCTGCAGTGCATCGACCACATGCGGGCGAATGTCCCCGCCAATGAGTACGAGCATGATGTCGTCGCCCACGGTAAGCTCGCCACTCGCCAGCCACACGCGCACATAGCCGATACCCGGCATCGCGCGCGTTGCCTCGATAGCGACCTGCACCTTTTCGGCATCGAAGCCGAACACCATGCTGCCCACCTTATGTCCAGGCGCCACACCATCTGTCTCGACCCCACGCACCTCGGACTTAGGCGTCGCACGCACCACGCCGTTGTGTGTCAGGTACATCCCACAATCAGCCGCCGAAACATCGGCCTTGGCTTCGCGCAGCCAGGCATCAACCGAAGGCATCGATTTGCCGCTTTCAAGCATCATTTCTCCTTTTGATTTCCAGGGTAGTCTTTTTGGGACGGGGCTCTTTTAGCTACTCTCGAACCACTTATTCCTCGACCGGCGTGAGTACCATGACTGCGCGCGTATTGCTAAATGACAGCGAACGGCAAGTCACAAGCGTTACGATCTTGGTTGCCGAAGCGGCACGATCGGTGGCATCACTCGCCACGGCAGAAGCGCCGTCAAGCATCTCGGACAGATAATTCGTCAGCCCGTCGTCGCCCTCAAAGTTGGGCATACGCGCCTTGGAGTACGTGTCCTCAACGACCTTGGTCGCCAGCGGGCGCAGCTTATACGTTGCATCGCGCGTAATGTAGTACACGTACTCAATACTGTCGAACGTCGCCTGATCGGTCGTATCCGAAATCACATTGAACATCGACCCATCGTTCATGTGGTGACCGTAGATCGTAGTCTGCTGGTCGACCATGCCCGGCGCGGTATCGTCGCTATCCAAGAAGATAGCGCCGGACGCATTAGATGTGCCATCAAACAGCGTATTGAGGTACTTGGAGTTGTTGTTGGTCTGCACCACGGGGTAGTTGATATTGGTACCCGGTGCGTAAATCCAGCCCACGACCTCGGGGTTTGTCTGAGCAAGCGCATCAAAGTCGATAATCGGCACGCCACTGGCGTCCTTATCGCTCACATATTGCTTTTCGATCTTTTGATACGACTCGCTCGCCTGCTTGTAGCCAATCTGCGCGTTGATAAAGATGGCAGCGGCGGCAACAATCAGGCCGATGCCAATGATGATGAGCAGGATGGGGATGACGGAGCGGCGCTTCTTGCGCGGCGGCTCGCCGTAATCCGACGGCGCGGCGTGCGACGAAGACCGGGGCGGCTTCTTAGCCGTGCTGTATGACGAGGGGCGATACGCGGCCGGCGTATCCGGGCGGCGGTGCTTCGCCGGTGTCACAGGGCGCGGTGCACGTGGTTGCTGAGGAGAGGATGTCCGGCCCTGCTGCGGCGCATGGGCAGCACCCGGCTTCGACGGATCGGGAATCTGAGAAGCCTTGAATCGTTTTCCCTGATAGTCGGACATGGCTCTCCTTATACTGCGGTGAAACGGCAGAGCGCCTAGGCGTCAGCCATCTCCTGCTTCATCTTCTCGATAACCTTGCGATACTCGGGGTCGCAAGCACCCAGAATCTGCGTGGCATAGATGGCGGCATTCTTGGCGCCGTTGATGGCGACGCAGGCAACGGGGACGCCGGAGGGCATCTGCACCATCGACAGCAGCGAGTCCATGCCGCCCAGGTCACTCGTCTTCATGGGCACGCCAATAACCGGCAGCGGGGTAAACGCAGCCACGACACCGCCCAGGTGAGCAGCCTTGCCAGCGGCGGCAATAATCACCTTGATGCCGCGGTCGGCAGCAGTCGAAGCCCACTCGTGGACCTTCGCCGGCGTGCGGTGCGCGCTCGCAATGACGAGCTCATAGGGCACGCCCAGCGCCTCGAGCTCGGCGGTGCAACCTTCCATAACGCCCAGATCGGACTTGGAGCCCATGATAATCCCGACAACCGGCTTCTGATCTGCCATAAACAAAGACCTCCTGTTGAGAGCGGTGACGCGGCGAATCCGCGACCCTTAACTACTGAGAGTAGTATAGCTGCTCCCGTCCCTGCGGTCTTTGTGGCGCTTCGCGGGCGGGCCAGGCTTTATCTTCACTCCGGTTGCTTCGCAAAGTCGTTCAGATAAAGCCTGGCCCGCCCGCGAAGCGCCCTGCGACCTACCGGGGATTGCTATGACGTACGTTGGCTGATGAATTGGAAGGAAAGGTCAACGGAGGCTGAAGGCAATTGGTTCAGCGAAAAACCCTGACGAATCTAATTCGTCAGGGCCCCACCAACGCCCACTCGTCGTTCATCGTTAAAGCTAGATATTCTCTTCCGCCCATTTCTCGAAATCGAGTTCTCGTCTCTGAGCAGTTCGGTAGACTTCCATGTCTTCGCGAGCGCCTACCACTACGATGGCCATCTTTTCTTTAATTCTGATGAGGCGGTACACGATTCGAATGCCACTTCCCCTGAGCTTGATTTTCATGAAGCCAGTCAAATCCGTACCCGCCTTGTTTCCAAGAGGCTTGCCGAATCCGCCTTCGTTCTGTGGCAATGGGTTCGTTCTGATTTTTTCGATAGCTTTAAGGACGATCTTTCGTTGGGAGCCGTCCAGTCGCTTAATGTCCTTGACGGCATCCGGGTAGAAGGCGACCCCATACTCACTCATTCGAACTCGACCTCATCCATCTGATCGAGCTCATCCTGGCTCACGCCCAGTTCCCCCATAACGTCAGTCAGGGAAACGAGCGCATCATCGCTTGTCGCAGCCACCCTCTTAAGAGCCAGCGTTAACAAAGCAAGGTCCTCCTCCGCTTGCTTCGCCTCTCTGTATTCATCGGGCGTCACGATCACAAACGCCGGTTTGTTGTGCTTGAGGACTACAACGGGGTTATCATCCCCAACCTTTGAAAAAGCAGCCGAACCTTTACCGTGGCTGAAGTCACTTATAGGAACAAGATTGTCGAGCATTTGTAAGGCAGGCATATATACCTCCTAAAAATGAATTCTTTTACGAATTCATTTTATCATTCTTTTTTCAAGCACATTATGACATGCAATCGAACGACCTTCCAAAATTCGCATCCAACTAACTGTCCAGAGGCACGCCCTTCCCCTAGCAAAAGGCCCGTTGGCGAATTTTCATTCGCCAACGGGCCCCATACAAAACGTGGGCTCTGTCGTTCGGATGAACGACAGAGCCCACGCGCACCTTATTTCTCAGCCCTAGTCATCGTGCAAAGCCCCTTCCGCAGCACACGGTGCAACCAAGTCACCGCAGGCCGGGGCGGGGGAGCCGAGTTTCCCACTGAGCGACTCTGCTTGCAGCCGGAGCGAAGGGGGAAACTCGGCTCCCCCGCCCCGGCCGGACAGGTCAGTCTACACCGTGTACTGCGGCAGGTCCTGCAGGGCGATGACGTCCATGCCCATGTCGTTGGCGCTGCCGTGACCCTGCTGGTCCTCGCGCACCGCCTCGATGGCGCTTACGTACGTATTGGCCGCGGACATCGCGGTCACGCAGGTCACACCGCGGCGCACGGCCTCGGTGCGCAGCAGGTAGCCGTCGCCGCGCGAACCTGGGCCGTACGGCGTGTTGACGATCACCGCGATCTTGCCGTCGACGATCAGGTCGCCGATGTTGGGACGCTCGCCGTCGTGCGGTCCGCTGATCTTCTCCACGACCTCGCAGGTCACGTTGCCGCCGCGCAGCACGCGCGCCGTGCCCTCGGTGGAGCAGATGTCAAAGCCCAGGTAGCGCAGGATACGCGCGACCGAAAGGATGTGACGCTTGTCGCGGTCGCACACGCTGATGAACACCTTGCCGGCGCTCGGGTCGGGCAGCTTGTAGTCGATCGCCAGCTGCGTCTTGGCGTATGCCTCGGGATAGCTCTTGGCGATACCCATGACCTCGCCCGTCGACTTCATCTCGGGCCCCAGGATAACGTCGGCGCCCGGGAAACGGCCCCAGGGCATAACGGCTTCCTTCATGCAGAACCAGTCCAGCTGACGCTCGTCGCTCGGCAGGCCCAAGCTCGCGATGGAATCGCCCGCCATGATACGCGCCGCGCACTTGGCCAGCGGCACGCCGGTGGCCTTGGAGATGAACGGCACGGTACGGCTGGCACGCGGGTTGGCCTCGATCACGTAAACGGTCTCGCCCTTAATGGCGTACTGCACGTTAACCAGGCCGCGGACTCCCAGCGCCATCGCGATGCGGCGCGTGGTCTCACGAAGCTTTGCCTGCAGGCTCTCGCTAAAGCTGAACGGCGGGATGCAGGTCGCAGAGTCGCCGGAGTGAATACCGGCCTCCTCGATATGCTCCAGAATGCCGCCGATGTAGACCTCTTCGCCATCGCACAGGGCGTCGACATCGGACTCGATCGCACCCTCCAAGAAGCGATCCAGATACACCGGGTAGTCGGGGCTAATGCGTGCAGCCTCGGCCATGTAATCGCGCAGATGCTCGGCATCGTAGGCGATCATCATGCCGCGGCCGCCCAGCACGTAGCTCGGACGCACCAGCAGCGGGTAGCCAATATGCGCGGCCACGGCCTCGGCCTCCTCAAACGAGGTTGCCTGGCCCGCCGGCGGATACATAATGCCCAGCTTGTCGAGCAGGGCGGCAAAGCGCTCGCGGTCCTCGGCAAAGTCGATGGCATCGGGCTTGGTGCCCATGATGTTCACGCCGCTTTCCTCGAGCATGCGCGCCAGCTTAAGCGGAGTCTGGCCGCCGAGCGTCACCACGACGCCGTCGGGTCGCTCAACATCGATGACATCCATGACGTCCTCGTAGGTGAGCGGCTCAAAGTAAAGGCGGTCGGACGTGTCGTAGTCGGTCGAAACGGTCTCGGGGTTGCAGTTGACCATGATGGTCTCGAAGCCGCGGGCTGCCAGCGCGTAGCTCGCGTGCACGCAGCAGTAATCGAACTCGATACCCTGGCCGATACGGTTGGGGCCGGCGCCCAGGATCATCGCCTTGGGCTTGTCCGCCGGCGTGGTCTCGTCGGGAGCCGCGCACTTCTTGGCATCCGGGCTCGTGCGGTAGATGTTCTCGTACGTCTTGTAGTGGTACTCCGTGGCGCTCGAGAACTCGGCCGCGCAGGTATCGACCGTCTTCATGCTGGGAACCACGCCCAGACCCTTGCGGTAGGCGCGCACAAAGCGCTCGTCCGAGCCGGTCAGCGCGGCGATCTCGGCGTCGCTCGTACCGTACTGCTTGAGCAGGCGCATCGCGTCGGCGTCGATATCCTCCACACGCAGGCCGCGAATGCTCTCCTGGACCTGCACCATATCATTGATACGGTTGAGGTACCACGGATCGATACCGCAGATGGCATGGATACGAGCGATGTCCCAGCCACGGCGCAGGGCCTCGACCGCAAAGAAGATGCGATGCTCGGTCGGGGTTGCCACGGCCTGAGCAAGCTCGTCGTCGCTCAGCTTATCGGCACCCTCTTTGCCACCGGCGCAAATGCCCTGGTGGCCGTCCTCCAGCGAGCGCATAGCCTTGCCAAAGGCCTCCTCAAAGGTGCGGCCGATCGCCATGATCTCGCCCACGGCCTTCATGCGCGTGGTGAGCGTGGGGTCGGTACCCTTGAACTTCTCGAAGGCAAAGCGCGGCACCTTGACCACGCAGTAGTCAATCGTGGGCTCAAAGCAGGCGGGCGTAGCCTTGGTGATATCGTTGACGATCTCGTCGAGCGTATAGCCCACGGCCAGGCGCGCGGCGGCCTTAGCGATGGGGAAACCCGTGGCCTTGGAGGCCAGTGCGGACGAGCGGCTCACGCGCGGGTTCATCTCGATGACGATCAGGCGGCCGGTGTTGGGGTTCACGGCAAACTGCACGTTGGAGCCGCCGGTCTCGACGCCAATCTTCTCCAGAATGGCGAGCGAGGCGACACGCATGCGCTGATACTCAAGGTCGGAGAGCGTCTGCGCCGGCGCCACGGTGATGGAGTCGCCGGTATGCACGCCCATGGGATCGAGGTTCTCGATGGAGCACACGATGATGCCGTTGCCGGCGTGATCGCGCATGACCTCCATCTCATACTCTTTCCAGCCCTCGATGGACTCCTCGACCAGCACCTCGTGGGCAGGCGAGAGCTCCAGGCCCTGGCTCACGATGGAGACGAGCTCCTCGTGGGTGTGAGCGATGCCGCCGCCGGCGCCGCCGAGGGTAAAGCTCGGGCGCAGTACGCAGGGATAGCTCACGCGCTCGGCGATGGCCTCGGCGTCGGCCACGCTGTAGGCATAGCCCGAGCGC
>URJD01000105.1 GCA_900548075.1 uncultured Collinsella sp. | reverse complement strand
CTCGTATCGGGCGTCTGCGGACGACCGGAGAAATGTACCGGCACGCACACCGCGCCGCGACGCGCGAGCATCCAGGTCGCCACCGGAGAATCGATGCCCGACGACAGAAGCGTCACGACCTTGCCGGCAGAACCCACCGGCAGACCGCCCACGCCGCGCTCGGAGCGCGCGTACACGTAAACGCTACCCTGGACCACCAGTACGTGCACCATCGCATCGGGGTCGTGCATTTGAACCTTTTTATCGGGGAAGGCCTCACACAGCACCTCGCCCACCTGACGATTGATATCAATCGAGGTGAGCTCATAGTCGGTATTGGAGCGTTTGGCGTGAACCTTAAACGAATCGAAGGGGCCAAACTCTCGCAGCGCCTTGACGGCAGCGGCGCAGTACTCCTGCGGGTCGCGGTTGGTGTGGTACGCCAGGGACACACGGGCAACGCCGGGGACGGTGCGGATAACGCGCGCCGCCTCGTCGGCCTGATGCTCGTTAAAGGTCACGAGGATATAACCGGAAATTCGAGACACGGCGTTCACGGAAAAGGCGGCCAAAGCCGCCTTAATGTTATCCATGAGGATATGCTCAAAATGTGCGCGGTTCTTGCCCTTCAGTCCAACCTCGTGATAGTGGACCAGGCAGACGCGAGCTGCCATTTAGGCTTCAGCAACCTTGTGGCCGAGCGCCTTCTCGTAACGGGCCTCGTCGTAGGAGATATCGCCATCGACGATCTCGTCCATAGCCATCGAGATGGTATCGGCGCCAGAGAGCGCGATGGTGATGTCGTCGACATCCTGAACGGCAAGCACGCGGTTATGCTGGCCGCGCAGCATGCTATTGATGTCGCAGGCACGCTTGGAGGCAAGCGAAGCGAGCAGGAAGCGGTTGTGATCGGTCTTCTCCAGAAGATCGTCAATGCAAGGCTTTACAACGGACACGGACCTCAGATCCTTTCATGCATATCGAGAACGCGAACGAGTTCATCGGTCGCGCGGTCGAGATCGTCATTCACCACGACGTCGTCGTAGCGGTCGGCAAGGGCAAGCTCATGGGCGGCGTTTGCCATACGCAGCTCAATCGTCTCGGGCGTCTCGGTACCGCGACCGACCAGACGCTCGCGGAGCACCTCGAGCGAGGGGGGCTTGATAAAGATCAGCACGGCCTCGGGGAAACGCTCCTTGACCTGCAAGGCACCCTGGACATCGATCTCCAAGATGAGAGACGAACCAGAGGCGAGTTTGGACTGAACCTCGCTCACCAACGTGCCGTAGCAGTTACCGTGGACCTCGGCCCACTCAACAAACTCACCGTTTGCCACGCGGCGGTCGAACTCCTCGCGCGTCAGGAAAAAGTAATTGACGCCATCGACCTCGCCTTTACGTGGGGCTCGCGTGGTAGCCGAAACCGTCAGACCCAGGTTAGAGCGACGCTCGCGCACACGAGTGACGAGCGTGCCCTTGCCCGCGCCTGACGGTCCAGAAATCACAAAGAGCTTTGAATCCTGAGCGCTCACTTATTTGGTCAGCTGCTCGAGGAGCTGCTCGCGCTGACGGACGCCAAGGCCCTGGACGCGACGGGTAGCGGAGATGCCGAGCTCCTCCATGATCTTGGCGGCCTTGGCTTTGCCATAACCGGGGAGAGACTCAATGAGGGTGGAAACCTTCATGCGGGAAGCGATGGGGTCATCGGAGTTGAGCACGGACTCGAGGGACTTCTCGCCCTTCTTGATCTGCTCGCGAAGCTCAGCGCGGGCGTGACGTGCGGCAGCAGCCTTCTCAAGAGCCTGCTTGCGCTGCTCATCGGTAAGCTGAGGGAGTGCCATTCGTACCTCCAAGTAGTTGGGTTATATCTGATTCAATAATTGGCATTTTAGCACGTAGAACGTACAAAATGCCCAATCGCGGCTCCATAGGTTAGACGATACCCGCAAAAAGTGCAATATACTGCGCCCAAAGTTAAGCCCCTGACCTGCGATTCCACACAAAGGATGGGAAAGTTTACGCAGGCACAGGGGCTATTTTGTGCTAATGAGACCCAAAAGTGGTGACTTAGGGGAATCTTTTACGCGACGTTTCCGACCAGCTCGGCGACGATGGCG
Organism: uncultured Collinsella sp.; assembly: GCA_900548075.1. Lineage (GTDB taxonomy): Bacteria > Actinomycetota > Coriobacteriia > Coriobacteriales > Coriobacteriaceae > Collinsella. Next base: position 4,518 of record URJD01000105.1, on the reverse strand, counting down.
TCAAAGGCGGCAACCGGATCGTCGGCGCCGGTGATGGGACGGCCCACCACAATATGACTTGCGCCGCGCTCGATAGCCTGGGAAGGCGTCGCCACGCGGGACTGGTCACCAAGGGCGGCACCCACCGGACGCACGCCCGGAGTCACGATCAGGGCATCAGAACCCAGCAGCTCACGCATGTCGTGAGCCTCCATCGGCGAGCACACGATGCCATCGATGCCGTTGGCCTGAGCGAGCTTTGCCAGGCGGGCGGCCTCCTCGGACACGGGCGACTCGACGCCGATCTCGCTCAAGGCATCCTGATTCATGCTCGTGAGCACGGTGATGGCGACAAGCTTGGCGCGGTCTTCGCGCGCCTCCTCGGCACCCTCGCGGCAGGCAGCGAGCATGGCGCCCGAACCCAAACCGTGGACCGAAAGCAGGTCGGCACCGGCAAGCGAGGCCGAGCGGGCGGCGCCGCGAACCTGATGCGGAATATCATGGAACTTAAGGTCAAGGAAGACCTTAAAGCCCAGGTCCTTGAATGTCTTGACGATCTGGGGACCCTCGGCGTAATAGAGCGTCATGCCAACCTTGAGCCAGGAGGCATGGCCCGAAAGCTCGTGGGCAAGCTCGAGCGCACGCTCACGGTCGCAGTCGAGGGCGACGATTACGCGGTCGCGGGCATCGTTCTCTAGCATTCGAAAGCACCTACCAGTTCGTTAATGTCCTTCACGCCCTGGGACTCGGCCCAGACCTCGAGCTCATGCGCGATCTTGAGCGAAGCGCACGGATCGACGAAGTTGGCCATACCGACCGACACGCAGGTGGCGCCGGCCAGGATAAACTCAGCCGCATCCTCACCGGTCATGACACCGCCGACACCGTTGATGGGGATATCGACGGCCTGGGCAACCTCCCAGACCATGCGCACGGCAATGTGGTGGCACAGCGGGCCCGAAAGGCCGCCCTTGGGCTTGGCCACGCGGGACTTGCGGGTATGGACGTCGATGGCCATGCCCTGGATGGAGTTGATGACCGAAAGGCCGTCGGCGCCGGCAGCCTCGAGGGCCTTGGCGATCTCGGCGACGTTGACCGGTGCCATCTTCACGAACAGCGGTTTATCGGTCACCTTGCGGCAGGCAGCCATAACGGAAGAGGCGCCCTCGGGCGTGGAGCCCATAGCGGCACCGCCGGCGGCGATATTAGGGCAGCTCACGTTGATCTCGTAGCCGGCAGCCCAGGGGCACAGCTCGACATACATCTCGAGTGCGCGGACAAACTCGTCAACGGAGTGGCCGGCAACCTGACAGATGACCTGGCAGCCGTCCTTCGACAGCTGTTCGAGCCACGGACCGGACTCGCGGGCAAAGGCGGCCACGCCGGGGTTCTGAAGGCCCACGGAGTTGATCATGCCGCCGGGAATCTCGGCCATACGGGGCGCGGGGTTGCCGGGCCAGGGCTCGGCAGCGCAACCCTTGGTGGTGATGGCACCCAGCTGGGAAACATCAAAGAAGTTCTGGAACTGCCAACCGTAGCCAAAGGTACCGGCTGCGGTGTTGATGGGGTTCTGCATCTTGACGCCGCCGAAATCGACGGCCATGTTCACGGTACCCACTAGAAGACCACCACCTTGGAAGCATCGAACACGGGGCCGCACATGCAAGCACCCTTCATACCGTCAACCGTCTCGACATTGCAGGTGTTGCAGGCGCCAAAGCCGCAGCTCATCATGCGCTCGAGCGACACCTCGCAGTACGCACCGGCCTCGGCGGCAGCGGCGGCGACCTTCTTCATCATGACGGCGGGACCGCAGCTGGCGACGTAGTCGTAGCCGCCCTCGCCGAGCAGCTCGGCTGCCGGGTCGGTGCAAAAACCGTGCGTGCCCAGCGTGCCATCGTCGGTGCACACGTTAACCGTGGCGCCCAGCGCGCGGAACTCGTCGATGCCCACGGCTTTGGAAGCGGTGCCAAAGCCCAGGCACGCGTCCACATCAACACCCTGCTCGGCAAGCATGCCGGCAAGACACAGCACAGGCGGAACGCCGATGCCACCGGCGACGAGCAGTGCCTTCCTGGTGCCCTCGGGTACCATCCAGCCACGGCCACCGGGGCCCAACAGGTTAGAGGTGGAGCCAGGGCCCATCTGGGACAAACGGCGGGTATCGTCGCCCACGACGGCGTACCACAGCTCGACGGTGCCGGCCTGGGCGTCGGCGCGATAGAAGCTCAGGGGCACGCGAAGCAGCGAGGACGCATCGCCGGGTACGGCAATGTTCACAAACTGACCGGGCTTGAGCGCACTTGCAAGCTTGGGGGCCGAAATGACGAGCGAGAAGATGCCGTCGGCGATCTCCTGGTTCGAGACGACCTCGAAGTCGTGCATGCGTGCAGTGGAAGGTGTGGGCATAGACGCTCCAATCCCCCATGCGGTTGCATGGTCCAAACGAACAGAAAGCGCGGCACCGCAAGGGCACCGCGCACAAAAGCGATAAGGCTATGCTAGCAGATGCAGCCGTCGGCGAGCGTCTGCTTGCCGCCGACAAACACATCGGTGGCACGACCGGTGAGCGTGCGGCCGGCGAAACCGGAGTTCTCGGCGCGCGACTCGTAGCCGTCCTCGCCGACCGTCCAGGTTGCAGCGGGATCGAACACGGTCAGGTCGGCAACGGAGTCTGCCTTAACCTGAACCTGGTCGAGGCCCAGGATCTCACGCGGCTTGATGGCCATGAGCTCGACCATGCGGCCCATGCTCATCTTGCCCGTGTTGACCAGCTCGGTGAGCACGAGCGACAGCGAGGTCTCGAGGCCGATCATGCCAAAGGGTGCGAGCTCGAACTCGCGGGCCTTCTCCCACGGGGTGTGCGGAGCGTGATCGGTAACGATCACGTCGACGGTACCGTCGATGACGCCCTGACGAATGGCCTCGGCGTCCTCGTCGGTGCGCAGCGGCGGATTGACCTTGAGCGAGGTGTTGTAGGTCTCGTCCAGGTCGTTCTCGGTCAGGAACATGTGGTGCGGGGTAGCCTCGCAGGTAACCTGAACGCCAGCGGCCTTACCGGCACGCACGATCTCCAGGCCATGGGCGGTGGAGATGTGCTGGATGTGCAGCTTGGCACCGGTCAGCTTGGCGATCTCGATGTCGCGGGCGATCTGGAGCTCCTCGCCGGCAGCCGGCCAACCCTCGAGGGCCAGACGGGTCGAGACCTTGCCCTCGTTGATCTGGCCATGGCCGACCAGATCCTCGTCCTGGCAGTGACTCATGAAGACCTTGCCGAACATCTTGCCGTAGTCCATGCAGCGACGGAGCATGCCCGCGCCCTGCACGCCGCGACCGTCATCGGTGAAGGCGACGGCGCCGTGGGCGACCATATCGCCCATCTCGGACATGGCCTCGCCCTTTAGACCGCGGGTCATGGCGCCCGACGGATAGACGCGGCAGTGGCCGACCTCGGCAGCACGGGACTTGACGAACTCCACGACGGTACCGTTATCGGTGACGGGATCGGTGTTGGGCATGGAGCACACGCCGGTAAAGCCGCCCTTGGCAGCTGCGCGGGTACCGCTCTCGATGTCCTCTTTGACCTCGTAGCCGGGCTCGCGAAGGTGAACGTGCATATCCACCAGGCCGGGGACGAGGTACTTGCCGGAAAGGTCGCGGACCTCGGCTCCCTCGACGGTGAGATTCTCGCCGACCTCGGCGATCTTATCGCCGTCAATCAGGACGTCAACGACACCGTCAAGCTCGACGGACGGGTCGACGACGTGGGCATTCTTAAGAAGCAAGGCCATTATCGGCACCTCCAAGCAGCAGATACAGGATAGCCATACGCACGCAGATACCGGCGTAGACCTGCTCCAGGATGACGGAGCGTTGCGGGTGGTCGGCCATATAGGAGTCGAACTCGACGCCGCGGTTGATGGGGCCCGGGTGGCAGATGATCGCGTCGGGCTTCATGAGCTTCTCGCGGTCCTTGGTCAGGCCGAAGAGCTTGTGGTACTCGCGAATGGTCGGGAACGGGGCACCCTCGAGACGCTCCTGCTGCACGCGCAGCATGTAGACGACGTCCAGCTCGGGCAGGACGGAATCGAGGTCGCTCGTCACGTGGTCGCAGCCCAGGACCTCGGGCGCCGGCGGCAGCAGCGTGCCGGGGGCGACGGCGTAGGTCTCGCAGCCCATGATCTTAAGGGCGGGGATCAGCGAGCCGCAAACGCGGGAGTGGGCGATATCGCCGACGACGGCGACCTTCAGACCGTGGAAGTCACCCTTGTGCTCCCAGATGGTGTACAGGTCGAGCAGGGCCTGCGTGGGATGGTTGTGCTTGCCGTCACCGGCGCAGATGACGCTTGCGGGCGAGTTCTGCGTGACGATGTAGGGAGCGCCGGCGTGCTTGTCGCGCACGACAATGCAGTCGATCTTATAAGCGTTGAGGGTCTCAACGGTGTCGACGAGGCTCTCGCCCTTGACCGTGGAGGTCGAGGAGCCACCAAAGTTAAGGCTGTCGGCCGAAAGACGCTTCTCGGCGAGCTCGAAGGAGCT
>URJD01000104.1 GCA_900548075.1 uncultured Collinsella sp. | reverse complement strand
GCCTGTCCTATTCCGTCATCAAGAATGCCCTGTTCAAGGTCATTAAGCTGCGCGACCCCAAGGAGATCGGCAGCCAGGTGATCGTTCAAGGCGGCACCTTTATGTCCGACGCCACGCTGCGTGCGTTTGAGCAGCTCACTGGCGTTCACGCCGTGCGTCCCGACATCGCCGGCTGCATGGGCGCCTATGGTGCGGCCCTGCTCGCCCGCGATCGCGCCGGCGCCGACGGCACCTCGACCATTCTTTCTGCCGAGGACATCGCGCACCTCACCGTGACGCAAAAACACGTCCGCTGCGGTCGTTGCTCCAACAACTGCCAGCTTACTGTCAACGACTTTGGCGGCGGCAGACGCTTCATTACCGGCAACCGCTGCGAGAAGGGCGCCGGCCACAAAAAGCAAAAGACCGAGGCCCCCAACCTCTTCAAAAAGAAAAACGAGTTGCTGTTTAACCGCGAGGTGCTGAGCCCCGACGAGGCTCCGCGCGGCACCGTGGGTATCCCGCGTGCACTCAACATGTACGAGAACTACCCCTTCTGGCACGCGTTCTTTACGCGCCTGGGCTTTAGCGTGCAGCTGTCCGACCAGTCGAGCAAAAAGACCTACCAGGCGGGCATCGAGTCCATGCCGTCCGAGAGCGTGTGCTATCCGGCCAAGATGAGCCACGGCCATGTGATGAACCTTATCGACCGCGATGTCGACTTCATTTGGATGCCGTGCGTGCGCTGGGAGCGCAAGGAGGATCCGACCGCCGGCAACTGCTATAACTGCCCCATCGTCATGAGCTACCCCACGGCGTTGGCACTCAACATCGACGAGATCCGCGAGCAGAACATCGAGTTCCTGTACCCGTTTGTGCCCTATCACGACAAGACCGAGCTCAAGCGCCGCCTGTATCAGGTGCTCGCCGTCGACCGTGTGGCCGATGCCGAGGCTGGTCGCGGCCGCGTGCGTGGTCCCAAGATCACGCGCTCCGAGGTCGATGCTGCCGTCAACGCCGCCTTCGAGGCCGATGCGCGCTTCCACGAGGAGATCCAGACCATGGGCGAGGAGGCTCTTAAGTGGGTCGAGGACCACGGCGGCCACGGCATCGTGCTCGCCGGTCGTCCCTACCATAACGACCCCGAGATCAACCATGCCCTGCCCGAGCTTATCTCGAGCTTTGGCTTTGCGGTCTTTACCGAGGATTCGCTCGCGCATCTCGTGAAGCCCGAGCGCCCCATTCGCGTCGTCGACCAGTGGATGTACCACAGCCGCCTGTACGCCGTCGCCCGTTTTGTGACGATGCGCAACGATTTGGACCTGATTCAGCTCAACTCCTTCGGCTGCGGTCTGGACGCCCTGACAACCGATCAGGTGCAGGAAATCCTTGAGGCCAGCGGCAAGATCTACACCGTGCTCAAGATTGACGAGGTGTCCAACTTGGGCGCCGCGCGCATCCGCATCCGCTCGCTTATGGCCGCGCTCAAGGATCAGGAGGCCGAGCGCCTGGCCGAGGCCACGGCCGCGGGCGAGGCCTACGAGCAGGGCGATGCCGCGCCGGTGGCACCCTCCAAGGATGTCCCCGCGTTCGCGAGCCGCAAGTACACGTTTGAGGCTCAGCGCGAGAGTGCTTCGACCGCATGGCCCAAGGTGCCCTTTACCGAGCAGATGCGTGACGAGGGCTATACCATCCTGTGCCCGCAGATGGCGCCGATTCACTTCGACCTGGTTAAAGAGGTGTTCCGTGGCGCTGGATACAACTTGGAGCTGCTGCCCTCGACCGATCACGACGCCGTCGAGGCTGGCCTGCGCTATGTGAACAATGACATTTGCTACCCGTCGATTCTGGTAACGGGCCAGATTATGGAGGCCATCGAGAGCGGTCGGTACGACCTGTCCAAGACGGCCGTGGTTATCAGCCAGACCGGCGGTGGCTGCCGTGCCACCAACTACATTGCGCTCATCCGCAAGGCCCTGCGCGAGAGCGGCCACCCCGAGATCCCGGTGATCTCGCTTTCGGCCGTGGCGCTCGGCGAGGACAACCCCGGCTTTAAGATTACGCCGGCGCTGCTTAAGCAGGCAGTCTACGCGGTGCTCTTTGGCGACGTGATGATGCAGATGCTCTACCGCTGCCGCCCGTACGAGGCTACGCCCGGTGCCGCCAACGCACTCTACGAGGAGTACATGGCGCGCGCCCGCAAGCTGGCGCCCAAGTTCAACCGCCACAACTACACCAAGCTGTGCCGCGAGGCCATCCGCGCGTTCGACACTATGCCACTCGTGGGCGAGGGTACCAAGCCGCGCGTGGGCGTGGTCGGTGAGATCCTTGTCAAGTTCCATCCCACGGCCAACAACCATGTGGTCGATGTGATCGAGCGCGAGGGCTGCGAGGCCGTGGTGCCGGGTCTGCTTGACTTCTTCCTGTACTCCATGAGCAATGCCGAGCTGCAGAAGGACGAGTTGGGAAGCTCTGCCACTACGCGTGCGGGCATGCAGGCGCTCATCAAGCTCGTGGACTGGATGCGTACGCCGGTGGAGGAGATGCTCGAAAAGTCCCGCCGCTTTGAGGCACCCGAGCGCATCGGCACCATGGCCGACAAGGCTCGCACGGTGCTTTCGGTGTGCAACAACATGGGCGAAGGCTGGCTGCTCACGGCCGAGATGCTCGACCTGATTGACCATGGCGCACCCAACATCATCTGCACGCAGCCCTTCGCGTGCCTGCCCAACCACGTGGTGGGTAAGGCTGTGATCAAGGAGCTGCGCCGCCAGCATCTCGAGAGCAACATCGTCGCGGTGGACTACGACCCCGGTGCGTCCGAGGTCAACCAGCTCAACCGCATTAAGCTCATGATCAGCGTGGCGAAGGAGAACATGCGCGCCGGTAAGGGCTTTAAGCTCGAGAAGGTGGCGCCGCTCGCGATGGACGAGGTCACCGGCCAGATGCGTGCCCATGACGGCTGCGTGAGCTGCGGACCTGCCAGCGAGGAGGCCGTGGCATCGGTCGCCAAGCGTCTGGGGCGCGGCATTAAGAAGTGACTGGCCTGCTATGGGCTAGATGTGAGACAAACGGGTGGTAGCCGTGCCGGCTACCACCCGTTTTTGCTGGACATATGTTGCGTAAACGCCCCAGCTATCACCCCTTGCGAACTTAGATTTCGGAAGTATGCGGCAAAATCTGAATAGGCCGAGCACGCTTGGTATGCCCAAGCTCTGTACCTGCGATTTTATTGGCGAAAAACCGGGGTGTGCTCGAGAGTTCCGGAATTTGCCGCATACTTCCGAAAACGACGTCTCGGTGGCACAAAAAATCGCCCTCGGCGCCCTGAGATAATGAACAGATGTAGCCGTTCGCCGTTAATTACCGTCCGTTTATAGAACCCATTCCCAGCGCTCGGCCTCCTTGATCAAAAGGGGATGGAGGAAAACAGATCATCGCATTCCTGCGTCCCTTGTGCGTCTTGCGGCTAACAGCTCCGGCTGCCGCGAGCCTAAGCTGGCCTTAAGGGGCGTTTGTTAAGCTTTGAGTCAAAATTGGACAGGGCTTGGCAAGTGCCCTGAAATATGAAGGAAACGGCAGCGATGAAATTCTTCGATGGTGACGACGCGGGATCGAGTAACGAAGGCGGCTGGCCGCTCACGCGCCGTGTTGCCCTTGCGGGCACGGCGGCGGGCGCGTTTGCCCTTGCAGGCGCCGGCCTTATGGGTTGCTCCGCTACGGGGGCTGGCGCGAGTGATGCCTCATCTTCAGACAACGAACTCACCGACGAACAGAAGAAGCTCCATAAGCAGGTCGTTGCGACCTACGACGTCGAGAAGCAAGCAGCCATCAAAGACCAGCTCGATGCTGATTACGCCGCAGACAGCTTCGACAAAACTGCCCCGTTTGTCGAAGCCGATCCCTTTGGTGCCGACCCCCTGAGTTGCTACGTGCGTTTTGCAACATCCCGCGCTGGCATCACTTCACATCGAACTCCACGCGATCGAGTTCGGGCACGTTGAGGTCGATGAGCTTGCGGGCTACGCGGCGGTCGTGCTCCCCGAGCGTCTCGCTTGTCGTCACGTGGGCGACAATCTCGCGCTCGACCATGCCCTCTTCCTCGCCTTCGGCAGCCGAGGTCTCGACGGCGACGGTGTAATCCTTAAAGCCTGGCAGCACCGCGGCAAGTTCGCGCGTGGTCTCAGTGACGCCGTAGCCGTCCTGCACGCCGGCCTGCGCCGAGCCAATGGACCCCGCGGTCATAACGATGCAGGGGATGGCAAAGATCACCGTGCCCACGATGATGTGGCGGCGCACCTTGCGCGATAGCTCGTTGACCTCGGCGTTTTCTTCAGCAGTCACAATACCGTCGCCGTTCAGGTCGCGCTTGAGCGGCACGCGCAAAAGAAGCAGCACGGCTTCGGCAGCCAGTGCGATAAAGACCACGTTGATGCCAAACTCATAAAGCGCCGAGAGAAACAGTGACCCGCTTGCGATGGCGATGCCATAGCCCGCCGCGCACAGGGGCGGCATGAGCGCGGTCGCCACGGCCACGCCGGCGATGAGCGTGGCGGGTTCCTGGTCGCGCGAGTTGCCCAGCCCGCCTGCAAAGCCGCCTGCGAGTGCGACGGTAAGGTCCCAGACGGTGGGTGTCGAGTTGTCGATGATGGCGGCCGTGGTGGTGCCAAGGGGCGAGAATTTAAAGTACAACGTGGATGTGACCAGGCAAAAGGCCATCTGAAGGGCAAGGCCGGCGACGGCCTCGACGGTAATCTCGCGGTCGAGCGTAGCGACGCCGTACGCCATGGCAAGGACCGAACCCATAAGCGGGCAGATGAGCATGGCGCCCACGATGGCGATATCCGAGTCGATATCGAGGCCGATGCTCGCGATGAGCATGGCGATGATGAGAATGCACAGGTGAGAGCCGGTCAGGCGTGCCCCGTTTACAAAACGCTTGCGGATCACGTGATAGGGCGCGCGTCCCTCGCGAATGTTGAACGCGCGCTTTATAAAGCGACCAGCCTGTTCGGCAGCCTCACTATGGGCAGGGCGGATGCCGTGGCGCCGATGATGACGCTCGCGCAGTCGTTCGATCTGTTGTTTGTCGAGCTCCATGTCCACCTCGTTCCAGCGCGGTCCGCGCAACGCGCCCGTTGTCCTAACTCTACACCGTGGCGGGCGAGGTGTCTGTTGGATGCGGAATCCGATAGGACGGATGACGCGGGAGCAAATGCAAATCACAGGCTCAATTCCATCACGCGAAAATATGATGCACCAGCTCCTTCAAATGTGACGAAATTGTGAAGCACAGGAGCATGAATTTCAAAAAATACGCTGGTCGCCAATGTTGCGCAACAGAATTCAAAAATCAGCTCCTACATTTTGAAGCGTATGGATACATCCGTGTCAAAGGGAGAAAGCCATGGCAAACTACAGCCCACAACACTTTGAGCCTCGGGCTAAGGCCGTCAACGTCAAGGGCGTTGCCAACCGCGCCGTCGCAACCGTTTTGACGGCGGGCCTCATTGTTCAGCCGCTTATGTCGCCGCTGGCGGCAATCGCCGCACCGTCAATCGATAACGGCGATTCTGTTCAGGGGGGGGGTAGTTCTGTAGAGAACACCGTTGCCGCCGGTAACCAAGCGGTCGTAAAGACGGCTGCCCAGCTGGCCGAGGAGTCGGCAAAGCAGCTCAAGGACGCTCAGGCCGCCTACGATGCCGCCCAGAAGAAGGCCGACGCGGCGGGCCAGTCTCAAAAGCAGGCGCAGCAGCAAAAGAATCAGGCCTCGCAGACCGTGACCGATAACGCCGCCGAGCAGAACGAGGCCGAGGTAGCCGCGCTTCAGGAGAAGATCGACGAACTTAAGGCAGCCGTCGAAAAGACCGAACAGCAGCAGAAGAAGCTGGGCGACCTGAACGATCAGCTCGAACAGGCCAACAAGAGTGTCGAGGATAAGACCCAGGCGCTCAAGGACGCCAAGGCAAAGCAGGATGAGGCCAAGAAGGCCCTCGATGATGCCCAGGCCAAGCTCGAGGCCATGGGTATGGACGAGTACGAGACTGCCAAGAAGGCTGTCGAGGACGCGCAGGCAAAGCTCGATGATGCCAATAAGGCCGTTGCTACTGCACAGGCCAATCTGGACCAGGCCAAGGCTGCCGAGGCTAGCGCCCAGCAGGAAAAGAAGGACACTGAGACCGCTCTGACTTCCGCCCAGGCCAAGAAGCAGGAGACTGCCGCTGCTCTCGCCGCTGCGACCACCGCGCGCGATAACGCCCAGCAGAAGTTCAACCAGGCGCAGGCCGCGCTCGATGCCGCGACCTCGGGCACGGGTATCGATCTGAACGCGCTCGAGGCTGCCAAGGTCACTGCCGCCAGCGAGCTCGCGACCGCGCAGGCCGCGCTCGATGCCGCGACGACTGCAGACGCCACTGCACAGGCGAACCTGCAGGCTGCGCAGACTACCGTCACCGCCGCGCAGGAGAAGGCCAACGCCGCCAACGCTGCTGTGGCATCTGCCAAGTCTGCATACGATGCGGCAAACAAGGAGTACAACGCCGCCGCCAGCGAGCGCGACGCCGCCAAGGCCACATACGAGAAGGCGCAGCAGACCGAAGCAGACAAGAAGACCGCGTACGATAAGCTTGTCGAAGTTCGCAAGCAGAAGCGCAGCGAGTGGGAGACGGCATGCGC
>URJD01000103.1 GCA_900548075.1 uncultured Collinsella sp. | reverse complement strand
GTCCTCGAGCTGCTCGAACAGCGGGATTACGTCGAGCTCGGGGACATCCTCCTCGTGTGCGAAGGACAGGTGGGCCAACTCAAAGACGTCGGCCACATGCTGGGCGCTCTTGGTGAACGAGATGATGTAGCGGTGCGCCATCTTCTTGCCGTAGCGCTTTTGGATGGAGCCGATAGCGCGGAAGGTATCGATGACCTCGCGCGTCATGGGCTGCAGATCGCCATGGATACCGTTCTCGTGGATATCCTTGAGGGCGCGGGCGTGCACCACGGAGTGCTGACGGAACTCCATCTCGACCATATGGAAGCCGAAGGACTCGACCTGCCAGATGATGGTCTGGACCGGACCGTAGGCGGCACGGACGGCACCGCAGGCAGCAAGCGAACGCTGGACGACGCGCAGGTCCTCCAGGAACTCATCGGCGCTGTGGTACATGGTATCGGTGATACGACGTACGGTGGCGTTCAGACGGTCGGCCATGACGAGCATGACGGCGCGATGCGGCTCGTGCTCGGAAATCAGCTCGGCGCGGGCCGTGTACCGAGGGCTCATCTCGACCTGATGGTTCCACAGGTTGATGAGCTCGGCAGACGGCTTGCTGTAGGTGGCCTCGAGCGTGAGGTTGCGGCCAATGCGGCGGCACTTGTCCTCGAGCTTGAGCACCATGTGGGTGAAGTACTTGGCGGCGACCTCACGGCTCACCTTGGCGGTGACGTTGGGGTTACCGTCGCGGTCGGAACCGATCCAGCTGCCGGGATGGAAGAACGCCGGGCACAGCGGCGGCACGGTGCCGGCCTTGTCGCCCAGCACCCAGTCGTCAAAGCGACGATAAATGACGGGGATGACGTCGAACAGTGTGTTATCGAAGATGTCGATGATGGTATCGGCTTCCTCGACCGGCGTGGGCTTCTTGAGCGCGATGGGGCTCGTACGCACCAGGGCGTCGATCTCCTGCAGCATATGGCGCTCGTTCTCCACCAGGTCGGAGCCGCCCAGACGCGGACGCTCCTCCAGCAGGTTGGAGATACGGCGAATCTTGCCCTCGACGGCCTTGCGACGGGCCTCGGTGGGATGCGCGGTAAAGACGGGGTGGAACTCGAGCTTGCCGAGCAGCTCGTTGGCGCCCTCGACGCCCAGCTCATTCACCAGCTGGTGATAGGCGACGGTGAGCTCGTTGGCGGGATCGACCTCGGTATCGGTCGACGCACCGGCCTCGCGCTCGCGCAGCTGCGCCACACGGTAGTTCTCCTCCGACAGGTTTGCCAGATGGAAGAAACTCGTAAAGGCGCGGACAATGACCTGCTGCTTATCGAGCGGCAGGCTGTCGATCAGATCGACGACCTCACGGAATGCCACGGCGGTGGACTCATCGGCAGTAGGCACGCCCTGCTCGTCGACGGCCTCGTCGGCAGCACGCGTACCGGGGTTGCCGGCATTGGCCACAATCTCGGCCGACAGGATCTTGTCGAACAGGTCCGCGATCTCAGGATCATACTCGCTAAGCACACGACGCTCCAGGCGCAGGAACAGCGCCAGATTGTCGCGCAGCTCCTCGGGGATCTCGATCTCGGCGAGACGCTCCCTGGACTCGGCATTCGAGCCGATTCGGTTAACGAGGCGGTTGACCACGGCAGCGACGCGCGCCGCGGCTTCGGGTACAGACTGGTTGCTTAGGTTCTCAGCCACGTTTCCTCCCATTCCTCCTTCTATGCACGTAACATGCGGTATTCATTATAGGCGCTTGAGAAATACTTTCGACACTGATTGCGCTTTACCACACAAAAGTATTTTCTGCATTGCAAGGGTTTTTGCTCTAAATGGTCGTATTTCTCGGTGGACGGCATACACAAACGGGGGCATTCCGCATAATTGCGAAACACCCCCGTAACAATCGCTCGCCGCGAGCGGGACATGTTAGCGAGTCCGCAGCTCAAAAAGATGCGCTACAGGCGCTCGCGAACCGCCTCGACGACGTTGGCCAGATCGGCAAGAACCTCTTCGTGGCTCTCCATGTCGCGCACCTTGACCTTGCCGGCGGCAAGCTCGTCGCCGCCCAGGACCAGGATGAGCTTGGCGCCCACCTTATCGGCCTGTTTAAACTGGGCCTTGAGCGAACGGCCCTGATAGTCGGCCTCGGTCACGATACCTGCGGCGCGAAGCTCCTGCGTAATGGCAAAGACGTTCTGGCGCAGTTCCTTGCCGGCGTTGGCGACGTAAACACACGGGGCCTCCTCGGCACCCAAGTCGTTACCAAATGCCTGCAGGGCCAGCAGGGCGCGCTCAAAACCGACAGCAAAGCCGACGCCCGCCGTGGGCTTGCCACCCTCGAGCTCGACCAGGCCGTCATAGCGGCCGCCGCCGCCGATGGAGCCGACGCCGGCGCCAGGGGCCTCGACCTCAAAGACGGTACGGGTGTAGTAGTCCAGGCCGCGCACCAAGGTGGGATCCTCAACATACTCGATACCGGCGGCATCCAGATAGCGCTTGACCTGCTCGTAGTGCTCGCGGCACTCGTCGCACAGGTTGTCGCCCATCAGCGGGGCGTCGGCCATGATCTCACGGCAGTGGTCGTTCTTGCAGTCGAAGGCGCGCAGCGGGTTGAGCTCGGCGCGCTCGCGGCACTCATCGCACATCTCGTCTGCGTGATCGAGGATGAACTGCTTAACCTGTTCGCGGTAAGCCGGACGGCACTGGGCGTCACCCATCGAGTTGATGAGCAGACGAAGCTTGGAAAGGTCGAAGCCCAGGCGCTTGTAGAACTCCATGAGCATGATGATGCACTCGGCGTCTGCCGCCGGATCGGGAGCGCCGAGCCACTCGATGCCCACCTGGTGGAACTGGCGCAGGCGGCCCTTCTGGGGACGCTCGCCGCGGAACATGGCCTCGGCGTAGTACGCCTTAAACGGCGTGGAGCCCTGGGGCACCAGGTTATTCTCGACGACGGCACGCACCACGCCGGCCGTGCCCTCGGGGCGAAGTGCCAGGCGCTGCTTGGGCTTGAGTTTGGTGTCGGTGCCCTCGGTAAAGACGCGCTCCAGGTTGGCACCGCTAAACACGCGGAACATCTCCTTGCGCACGACGTCGGTCGACTGGCCGATACCGTGGACAAACACGTCCACCTGCTCGATCGCGGGCGTCTCGATGGGTTTAAAACCAAACGGCTCGAACACGCCGGCCGCAATCTGCTGCATCTTTTGCCAGGCGCGCATCTCGGCGCCGATAAGGTCGCGGGTTCCCTCCGCCTTCTGTGCCTGCATGGGCAAACACCTTTCTTTTGTATCGCGTCATAGGTAACGGTCATTATACGGCACAAACGCAAACAGCGGCGGCGCGTCTGACCGAACGAGGGTATGGGGACTCGTTCGGCCAGACGCGCCGCCGCTGTTTGTAATCCCTTTTCCTCCGTCGCCTTCGGATCACGTGATCCCTTGGGGACGGAGGAATAGGGATCATTTCGTAGGCTCGTGGCCACCTTGGAAACCGAATGATGGTACGAGCATCCATTCGGCTTCCAAGGCGGCCACGGACAGAACGGGGCGAACAGAAAAGAGCGACGGACGTCTACTCCCCCGCCACGCTCGCGCGCAGCTTGGCGGCGATGGGCTCGGATGCCAGCAGGAACACGAGCATGACCACGGAGCACGCCAGGCACACAATCCAGGTGCTTGCAAAGGAGCCCGTGGCGTCGAACAGCACGCCCGAGACAATGGCGCCCACGGTGCCGCCGACCATCTCGAGCGAGGTGATGGTGCCCGTGACCTTGCCGAGGTCGGCCATGCCAAACTGCTTGGAAGCCGCGATCGTGGGCGTGATGGTGCCCATGCACGTTCCGATACCAAAGCTCACAGCGGCGACAATAGGACCGAGGTCCGTCGTCGGGAAGCACAGCGCCACGCAGGCGATAATGCACGCAACGGAGCCAAGGATATTGCCAAAGCGCAGGCCAAAGCGGTCATAGATCGCACCGAGCGAAATCTTGGCGATAACGACGGTGACCATATAGGCCGAAAGCACAGTACCTGCCCACATGGGATCGTGGCCGCCCGTGACAATCTTGGCGCCGTTGACGGTAACGCTCGTCATGTTAGTGACCTGGTTGGGCAGGATGGCGCCGTTGACCAGACCCATAAAGAGGAAGGCAACGACGAGCAGCCAAAATGCCGGGCTCTTCTTGATACGAGACCAGCCGACGCTAACCTCGGGCGCCGTGTGCTCGTCCTTGTCGCCAGCCGTCGAGACGGACGGATCGCCCGGATTCTCGCCGAGCGGCTTAAGGCCGATCTCGGAAGGCTTGGTGCGGAAGGAATAGGCCGTGATGGGCAGCGCCGCCACAATGCAGACGGCAGCGAGCACCAGGAGCGCAGAGCGCCAGCCCACACTCACGATAAGCGAGCTCACGATGGGAGACAGAATAGCGCCGCCAAAGCCCGAGCCCGAAAGTGCGATGGAGATGGCAAGGCCTCGCTTGGCCGTAAACCAGTTGGCAGTGACGAGGCTAATGAGCAGGCGGGTCGAGGCGACGGCAAAGCAGCCCGAGACGGCAAAGAGTACGTAGACCTGCCACAGCTCACCGACAAAGCCCATGCCGGCAAGAACGGCAGAGGTGGCGATAACAGTGAGGGAGCCCAAAACGCGGCCACTTACTTTATCGGCCACATGACCGATCACAAGCGAACCGATAACGCTCACCACGGTGGAGATGGCATTGGAGATGTTGTACTGCGCAAGCGTGATCCCGAGGTCGCTTACGATGAGCGGCTGAAACAGGCTCATGCAGTTAACGAAAATCGTGTAGCACGTGGCCATGATGACAAAGCCGGAGGCCACGACAAGCCAACCGGGGAAGAATTTATGCTGCCGGGACATACTGCTCCTTTTTAAACAAACGAGTAGCAAGATTGGGTGCTACCGGTGGTCGGCGATATAGCCCAAAGCGACGGCGGAATAAGCCGCGGCGCCGAGGGGAAGCTCGGCATCGTTAAAGCGCGCCTTGGGATGATGCTGGGCAAAATGCTCGTCCGTGTCGGTTACGGCCGCGCCCACGGTAAAGTACGCACTCGGAATCTCGCTCGAGATAAGCGCAAAGTCCTCACTCGCCATGGCATGGAAAAGCGGCAAGAAAGCCGCCTTGGGCAGCACTGCGCCCACGTAGCCAAGCGACGCCTGAGTCATATCGCTGTCGAGTACAAGCGGCGGAACATCCGAAAGCGTCTCGATGGTCGCCGGCGTACGATATGTTGTGGCAACGCCGTTAACGACCTCCGCGATGCGGGTCTTGAGGTGCTCCATGAGCTCAACATCAAAGCCGCGCAGCGTTCCCTCGAGCACGCAGGTGTCGGGGATGACGTTGGCCGCCAAGCCGCCAGCAAACTTACCAACGGTAAGTGCGACTTCCTTGGCCGCCGGCACCTCGCGGGCGATAAGCTCCTGGAGCGCCAGGTGCACATGGACGCCGGCCGTGATGGGGTCGATGCAGATCTCGGGGCTCGAGCCATGGCCGCCCTTGCCCTGGAGCGTGATGCGGAAACCGTACACGCCCGAAAGCGCTGGACTGCCGTAGAGCACCAGGCCAAGCGGCGACTGGCTGTTGACATGCATGGCAAAGGCCGCCTGAGGGCGCGGGTTCTGCAGCAGGCCGTCGGCGATGGCAGCGCGTGCTCCCTCAAAGGTCTCCTCGCCCGGCTGGAACAGCAGTTTGACGGTGGCGTTGGCCTCCACAAGCTCGGCCTCGCGGGCCTTGAGCAGGCGCGCCGCACCAAGCAGCGCCGTCGCGTGCATATCGTGACCGCAAGCGTGCATGCAGCCGTTGGTGGATGCAAAGGGCTCGCCCGACTCCTCGGAAACAGGCAGGGCATCCATATCGCCACGGAGCATGATGACCGTACCGGCCTGTTCGTCCGTGCAGACGCCATTGCCTTGGGCCGCGGCGGCACCGGCGCCGACAAGGCCCACAACGCAGGAACCATCGACGAGCGTGGCAAATGGGATGTCCATCTCGGTCAGGCGCGCTTGGATATACGCAGAGGTCTGTGGGAGGCTATTACCCAGCTCGGGCATCTGGTGGAGATCGTGTCGCCACGCAGCGAGCTCGTCTGCAAAAGCCTGAGCTTCTGCAACAAGACCGTCACCGATAGCGGTCTGCGCCGCTGCGGTGGCCTTGGGCGCTGATTGCGGTTGAAGATCGGACAAAGCTGGTGCCATAGATGCCCTCCAGTATCGTTTTTGCAGCAAGCACTTTGATAGCGTAAAGTGCAAGGTACTACTTTAAGGGCGAGGCATAAAAAATGCCGCCCCGGGAGGGCGGCGCAACAAGTTGTTTACAATTGCGGGCGCGGCTTTCGACGCAAAAAATCGAAGTGAGTCTCGCTCAAGATAATCGACAGGAAGATAAGCACGAAGCCGGCGAGCAGGCGCGAGGTGAGCGCCTCCCCCATCAGCAGCACCGAGAACAGCACACCCGAAGGCGACTCCATCGAAAGGAGCAGCGAGCCCGTCGAGGCCGGGACATGCGCCAGGCCGACGTTTTGGATGAGCAGAGCCGCGCATGTGCAGCCCACCGAGAGAAACGCCATCGCACCGATAAAGCTCGGCGTCCACACGGACAGAGGCGCTTGGGTCTCGAATAGCAGCGACGTTGCCAGGCTCAGCACGCCGTTGCCCACAAACATCCAAAACGTGATGACGTTGATGTCCATTTTGCGACCGTACTTGGC
>URJD01000102.1 GCA_900548075.1 uncultured Collinsella sp. | reverse complement strand
CTGCCGTCACGAGCGACAGGTGGCGGCCCTGGGCAAAAGCCTCGCCGCGCTGAAGCTCAAGCAAATCGCCATCAGCCAGCGCGACGTGGAGTCCCGTGATATGCGGGCGCATGGGGCCGTAGGCGTAGCTGCGGGCACCGGAGGCGTTACATGCCGCCATGCCGCCCAGACAGGCAGACGCCTCGGTGGGATCGGTGGGAAAGAACTGCTCGGGGGCCTCTTGAAACTCATCGTAGGCCTTAAGCGATGCCTGGTCCCAACCAGCGGTCGGCAGCACCTTCTTGCTCAGCTGCTTGCGCAGCTCCGAGAGCACAACGCCCGGCTCCACGCGCAGCAAAAATTGGCCTTGTTCATCGCGGCGAAGGCCCAAGTAGCGATTCATACGGGAAGTATTGAGGATATGCCCGCCGTGGGGCACGGCACCGGCGGCAAGGCCGGTTCGGGCGCCCTGAACCGTTACCGGGACACGCTCGGCATGGAGCTTTTCCAAAATGGCACGGACCTCGTCTTCCGTTGTCGGAAACGAGATGCTCGATGCTTCGCCCGATGCGCGAGATTCATCGCGGCCATACTCTTCGAACTCGTCGGTGAAGGGTTTGATGGTTACAGACACGCGAACTCCCCCTTTAGCTAACTACAGTGTTTGCAGGGAGATGTTACCGCATCGTTTCGTCGACGTGTTCGAGACCGTCTCCATAATTGGCGATTTTTACGTTCGTGCAATTCGGCGAGCGGCTGGATTTCCTCGGCAGACGATGCTTTTAACACATATGGCCCCGCCGTCACTGACCGCGCGATTGCCGCTCGAAAAAAGTTGGAGTATTTTTTGCCGCCTTTTACCTGCGGAGACGCCAATCCGTCAAGCATTTGGTCAGCAATTGGTCAAGTAACGGCTGATACGGTCGGCATCGACAGCCAAAACCGACAGAAGTTTTGGCCCCAGAAGCAGGGAGGTTCCCATGGCATATTACTGGCCCCAGTACGGCATCGCCATCGAAGTCGACGACGATCCCCATCTCCTGCCTTTCGACGAAGAGGCATTCCCCGATACGACGGTCTACCACGTTACCACCGATGTGATCTGCGACCCCGAGTCGTTCTCGGCGCTCGCCCACCGCATCGCGCATATCCACGACATCGGGCTCCCTCCCGACTTCGACGAGCTTGTCTACTCACGCCGCCTGATGCTTCACATGCTCTTTGGAGCGAACCCGTCCACCTTTGCGCGCATCTATACCGCCAAGGATGCCGCATGAGCGCGAAGAAGCCACCCCACTTTGCAGGCCTGGGTCGTCGCAAGAAGCTCATCGTTGCCTGCTTGGCCATCGTCTGTGCCCTTGTCGCCGTAGGACTATACGCTTGGCAGTCGCAGCCCGTACCCGAGGCGGGCGCTTCGGTTACGACGGCCGAGGGCAAAACGCGTCAGGAAATCCAAGATGAGCTCGACGCCATCGTCCGTGACAACATGATGACGATTTCGGTCGCACCGGTCGCTCAGCTGCAGGAGGACGGCAAGCTGCGCGTCAACGTGCAAAACGTCCAAGACAATAAATTTCCCCAGCGATTCCGCGTCATCCAAAACGACGAGACCATGTACGAATCCGGTGTGGTCGAGACCGGCAAGACAATCGAAACGTGCCCCGCCGGCGACATCAAAGAAGGCGAGGCGTACATCGAGATTCAGGCACTCGATGCCAAGACCCTCGACAGCCACGGCAATCCGACACGTGTCAAGGTACGGGTTGAGCAAGCCGAGAACTAGCTTTTTCGGCCGACGCGGCACCGCACGCAATTCACCAGCATTCGTCCAATCATCGCGGGGACGGCCCGCGGCGAATAGAAAGGAACGACCATGGACATCACCAGGAACATGAACGGAGTCAGAGCGCTCGTCGTGGGCACAGGGCTCGCGCTCGCGCTCGCAATAGGCGCCGCCCCGACGCCAGCTATGGCAGCCGGGCGCATCGGAACCACGAAGGTAATGGTCAGGACCGAGATCGACAACGTTGAGTTCAAAGTTCCGACGGTTATTCCCTTCGTCGCCAAGGCCGACGGCACGCTTCAGGGCCCCTCAGAAGACGCGACCACCATCGACAATCATTCGGCCTACGGCATCCATGTCACCAACATGAAGATCGACGCCATGAACACCTGGACCATTGCCGCCGACGCCAAGGCCGGAACCGCGCAGAACTCCATCGACTTTAAGGTCGGCCCCGACGGCGCGCTCCAGAACGCCAGCGCCGCAATGCAGGGGACGGGCCTCGATCTTTCCAAGAATGCAGCCTTCGACATGGGCTACCAGGGCATTGCCGGCGGCACGGACAAAATTAAGCTCAAGACAAGCGGAAACGTCGCCCGCGTCACGCGCGACATCTTCCGCGTAACCGGCGAAGGCGATCAGGTTGCGACGATCACCTGGACGGTCGAGCCCGGTGCGCACACGGCATAAGGCCATCGCCCTGGCCGCCGCCGTCGGCATCCTAGCGTTTGGGCCAGCCATGGCCTTTGCCCAGCAAGAACAGGCGCAGGCCGCCACGCAAGTGACGGTCGACCTCTCGGAGCTCGACCGCGGCGACCGCGAGGAACCGTTGGCGCAGACAGGCGACAGACGATGGCTCTTGGTAGCAGGCGCCACAGCAGCAGGCGCGGGAACCGCCGGCCTCGGTCTGCACATCAAACGCAGCCAGAAACAAAACATGGACAGGCCGCACTAAATTAGCTAAGGAGACCCCATGGCATCGAAGAACCTTTTGCCCGTCGTCGCACTTTGCGGCGCGCTCGCAACCGGAACGCCTGTCGCCGCTTGGGCGACTCCCGTCATGGCAGACTCCTTACCAGCAGCCCTAAGTTCCGCCCCAAATCCGTTGAGCACCATTGCGTGCGAGCGTTTTTCGATCGCACAGGCCGCGATCTCAACCTCGGGATGCCTTCGTCGTAATACGGACGGCTCGATAGTCGTGGATATCAATCGTTCGAACAAGGCAAACGGCTCCCAGGCGGGGTGCGCCGTCTGCACGTGGCGCTCGGTTGTGCTCGATGCGGATGGCGATCCATGCAATTTAGAGATGCGCATCGACATCGCTTCGGTCGATGACTCGGCGAACGGAGCGAAGGTCGCCTTCGACGGTACGTTTTTTGAGAAAGGAGGCGGTATATGTCTGGGCTGCGCCGCCGCGAATGCAGACGGCACGCAGCCCACCCTCTCATTCACGACATCGTTGCGACTGACCAAAGCCGACACCGATGCCATCGCGGCGGGAGAAGCGTCCCTGCTGTTCTACGCCGTCAGCGCCAAAGACACAGACGCTCATTTCGAGAAGCCAGCCGGATCACTCAGCCTTACACGAGGGATAGAGGCAGGCCCTATTGAAATCGATGCCCACGCGCAAAGCAGGCAACGCATTCTTGCCGACCCGGCGCTTCTCGAAATGGAGTGGAACGGATCCGGAGCCATCGGAATTCTTCCCTCCGCGCTTGACGCCAAGACGCTCCCCTCAAACGACGAACCCATCAACGCAACCATACAAGAAGAGAGCGCGGACAAAGAAGCAGGTGCGGGCGACACGCCGTCGCCGACAAACAGCATCCCAGCTTCTCTCGAAGCACCGAATGAGCCCGCTAACGATCCAAACGATCCCGAGCTCGCAGACAGTCTGGGGCTTGCTGATCCTCAAGAGATCGATGAAGGTAACTGCTGCGTGCTTGCCGCGCTCGACCACACAGAGGTCATCGACGCTGCGAACATCGAAGTTGCCGCTGCCAATCAGCCCGTCCGCAAGTCGGCCATCATCGCATTTCCCGAATCCATCGAAGTCGTCTTTTTGCCATCGGGCGAGGTCGTGGCCCCAACACTGCTCACCTTGTTGGGCGCCAAGAATACTCGAAACGAAATTAAAAAGGTCACGGTTGTCGACCCTGCAACCACCGCCAAGCTGCGTCTATACGCCGTTGCTCCAGATGGAGGCAAGACCTTGGAATTCGATGGCGACACACTCCTAGCCTGGCGACGTCTGGACATTATGCAAGACGTCTCGTATCAGATCGAACTCGAAGGGTTTGATCGTGCCCGCGATGCCAATATCATCGCCGCGGCTATTGAATCCCCACAGCGGCTTATGACACTGCGCTTTGACTACTATCCCTATGTCCCGACAACCACCTGAGGCTTAAATGCTGCGCATCATTCCTAATACCACTTATATAACGTATTAGATGAGTCGCGATGTGCCTCGCATTTCGTTCTGCTACGATTGCCACGTTGGCATCAATACAGGAGGGCTCATGCCGGGCTTGGGAACAATCATCAACGTTGCGCTTTTAGTTGCGGGCGGTCTTTTGGGATTAGCGGGCGGCCGCTTCATTACACCGCGCATCCAAGACACGCTCATGAAAGCATCGGGGCTGTGCGTCCTGTTTATCGGCCTGGGCGGCACCATGCAAAAGATGCTCATCATCGATGGAAAGGTGCTAGCGACCACCGGTACCACCATGCTCATCGTCTCATTTGCGCTCGGTTCGCTCATCGGCGAGGCCATCAACTTGGAGGCCGCCATCGAGAACCTTGGCGAATGGCTCAAGCGCAAGACTGGCAGTGAAGGCGATAACGAGTTCACCAACGCTTTTGTCTCGACTTCACTCACCGTGTGCATCGGCGCCATGGCCATTGTGGGATCGATCCAGGACGGCCTGCTCGGCGACTGGTCAACGCTTGCCCTCAAGGGCGCACTGGACTGCATCATCGTCTGCACCATGACGGCCTCGCTTGGCCGCGGCTGCATCTTCTCCGCCCTGCCCGTCGCCGTGTTCCAAGGAACGATTACGCTGTTTGCCGGCGCGCTCTCCCCCATCATGACCACCGCCGCCCTCGACAGTCTATCGCTCGTGGGGTCTATGCTCATCTTCTGCGTCGGCGTCAACCTCATCCGTCCTCAGACCTTCCGCACGGCCAATATGCTTCCCTCCGTCGTCATCGCCGTCATCTACGCCCTCCTGTTCTAAATCTATCAACGCAGCGGTATCTCGAACATCTGTTTGATGCTGTGCTATGATATGAGGTCACCGTAGCTGCGTTCGAGAGGAGGAGCGGTGGCCGACCAGGACATCAAGATGCTCATCGAGCGCATTATGGCCGAGGCCCGGACCCATCAGTCCGCCCGCTTCTCAAACGAAATCTACGCAGACGAGCCGATTCTCAAAACCGGCCGACAGATGCAGAATTTCCTCCCCGACCAGTACCGTAAAATGCGCGAGATATCGCGCTGGCAGGATGACCCCAAAGGCGGCGCAGGTCGCTGGCTTTCGGAAGCCGAGCTTTTTTACCGCCAGGGCCTGCTGATGGCCGACTTTGAGGACGACTGTCCCTACAACGGCACCTTTAAGTCGTACTTTCCCACCTACAACGCCATGAGCGACCGGCAGCTGCGCGGCTACTTTACCTGGCGTGCCCAAGTGCGCCACGGAACCGTCGAGGAAACGTCTACGTCCTTTGCCTTTCTGTATCTCTATGAGCTGATTTGCGGCATTGGCGTAGATAATCCACTCGATGGTTTTAACAAGATCAAGGCTTTTTGGGATGTCTATCGCGCCTTCGAGCCCGGCATCGACCGGTTTGCGCGCGTGTGGCTGCAAGATTACGCCGTGTTCCACGGGCTCGACCCCAAGCTGCTTCGCGACTCTAAAACCGTCATGTTCGATAACGCCCTTATCGAACTGCGGCGCGCGGCACGAGACCTTGTACCGCCACCGGCACCGTCCGGCCAGACCCCTAAGCGTCGCAAAACCTCCGAGCCCACGCTCCCCCTTCCGCCCGATGAGGTGCGCGAGGAGCGACTCATGGCCGCCATCAACGCCCTCTCCACGTACAACCTAAGTAGCTCGCGGCTCGACCGCAGCCACCACCGCGATCTGCGCCACGTGGCATGCGCCGTGTATGTCCGCATGGCGCGCTACTATGACACGCACCGAAAGACCGGCATCGTGGCAAGTTTATTTGGGGAGGAGACGGCCATGCCCTACACCATGTTTGCCTCGGCCGTATTCTTTGCGCCCGAGCGCCACGAGGACTGCGAATACCGTCTGGACCCCATCCATATCTACCGTTGCCAAAACGGTTTTTGGGAATGCATGCGGATTCACGGCAGCAGACAAAAGAGCAGCAAACTTGGCGAGATGATGCGCGCCTGCGACCAACGCCTGCGCCTGGCCCTGGACCCTGCCCATCCCCTGAAGGAAGAAAAGGTCCCCAAATATCTGGCCAAGATTATCGATGACGAGATTGTGGCATGGCTTTCGTGGGACGCCGCACACCAGCCCGTCAAGATCGATATCGATTTGAGCCAGCTGGGGCACATTCGGAGCGCTGCCGCACAAACGCGCGAAGCGCTTTTGATCAACGAGGAACGCGAGGACGGCGCGTCCGCAGAAGCCGAGGCAGCGGACTCAGGGCAACCGGAAGCCGAGCCCGTAGCCGACGCGACGGTCGAGGCGGTCGCGGCGGCTGCAGGGCAGGACGAGTCCGACGAGCCGACCATATCCACCGAACAGTTTGGTGTCGTGGCACCGCTTCTCGCGCCGACGCCCGCGTTCGCAGCTGCTACGCCCGCTGACGCCACGAACGAACTCGCGCCCGCCGCAGACGCCTATCTCCGCGCGCTGCTCGAGCACAACGCAGTACAGGCGGAATCGGCGGTAGTGCAATCGGAGCAGAGCGAGGACATGCTCGTCGATA
>URJD01000101.1 GCA_900548075.1 uncultured Collinsella sp. | reverse complement strand
CATCACGACCATCTTGGCCACTTTTTCCGGAATAGGAGTCTTCATTGCCCAGCGGGAGCCCACAGCCTCTTCATAGGTCATGCCCGCGCTGCGCGCACTTGCTGCAAGCGCGTGAATTTCAAACCACGGATGATCGGCCAACAGCGTGATAAAACGCTGCCCGATCATGCCCGTAGCACCGATAATGCCAACTCTGTATTTCTGCATAGCTGCTATTCTTCCTTTCCGGGAGTATTAGAGTGCCTTAGTCTCCACTTCTTCCTGCATCTTGGCCAGAATCTGTTCGTAGGTCATCGTGCCGATGGAGCCTTCCGAACGGGAGCGAACGGCAATCACACCGTCCTGTACTTCCTTATCGCCCAGCACGAACATATAGGGAATCTTCATCATCTGCGCTTCGCGGATCTTGAAGCCGATCTTCTCGTTGCGCACATCGAGCTCGGTGCGGATACCGGCCTTTTCGAGCTTCTGCTGAAGTTCGCGCGCTGCATCGTCCGCGCGATCGGTGATGGTCATGATGCGAACCTGAACGGGCGCCAGCCACATCGGGAATGCGCCGCCGAACTGCTCCGTGATGATGCCGATGAAGCTCTCAATGGAGCCGAACACTACGCGGTGGATCATGACGGGACGATGCTTCTCACCGTCCGCGCCGACATAGGTCAGATCAAAGCGCTCAGGCAGATTCATGTCCAACTGAATGGTGCCGCACTGCCAGGTACGTCCCAGACAATCCTGGAGATGGAAGTCGATCTTCGGGCCGTAGAATGCACCGTCACCTTCATTGATGGTGTACTGCACGCCCAGATCATCCAGCGCGCCCTGAAGACCGTCGGTTGCCATTGCCCACATCTCGTCGGTGCCGATGGAGTTTTCGGGACGAGTGGACAGCTCCACAGTGTATTTAAAGCCAAAGACCTTATAAACCTCGTCAATCAGACGGTAAACGCCCTTGATCTCATCGCGGATCTGATCCGGACGCATGAAGATGTGCGCATCATCCTGCGTAAAGCAGCGCACGCGCATCAGGCCGTGCAGAGTGCCGGACTTCTCGTGACGATGTACCAGACCCAGCTCACCGCTGCGGATGGGCAGGTCGCGATAGCTCCATGCTCTGCGCTTGTAAACCAGCATGCCGCCAGGGCAGTTCATGGGTTTGATGGCAAAATCCGTATCGTCAATACGGGTGGTGTACATATTCTCACGGTAGTGATCCCAGTGGCCGGAACGCTCCCACAGGGCGCGGTTTAGGATCATAGGCGTCTTGATCTCTTCATAGCCGTGCTCGCGATGAATCTTGCGCCAGTAGTCTTCCAGGATGTTGCGCAGCACCATTCCCTTGGGGTAGAAGAACGGGAAGCCGGGGCCCTCATCCAGCACGTCGAACAGATCGAGTTCGCGACCGAGCTTGCGGTGATCGCGCTTCTTGGCCTCCTCCAGCATGTGCATGTGCTCGTCGAGCTCTTCCTTGGTTGCAAAGGCGACGCCGTTGATGCGGGTGAGCATCTTGTTGTCCTTGTCGCCCTTCCAGTAGGCGCCCGAGACGCCGGTGAGCTTAAAGGCCTTGAGCGCCTTGGTGTAGCAGATGTGGGGGCCGACGCACATGTCGATGTAGTCGCCCTGCTGGTAGAAGGTGATGCGGGCGTCGTCGTCCAGGTCGCCGATGTGCTCGACCTTGTACTTCTCGCCGCGCTCCTCCATAAGGGCGATGGCCTCGGCGCGGGGCTTCTCGTACACGGAGAACTTGAGGTTCTCCTTGACGATCTTTTTCATCTCGGCCTCGATCGCGGGGAAGTCGTCCTCGCTGATCTTGACGCCCTCGGGCAGGTCGACGTCGTAGTAGAAGCCGTTGTCGGTCGCGGGACCGTAGGCAAAGTCGGCCTCGGGATAGAGGCGCTTGATGGCCTGCGCCATGATGTGCGCGGCGGAGTGGCGGATGACGTGCGTGACCTCGTCCTGCGGGAGCTCGGCCACCGAACCGTCATTGTAGAGTGCCTTCATGGGTATGTTTTCTCCTCTCGGATGCCTGATGCAAGTGCGTGCGATGCGCTCGGCGTTTTTGACTTGCATCATTATAGGCAGGTTGCCTTGGTATACAAGCGCCCGCCGCACCTTAATGGCACGGCGGGCGATTTTCTACGCATGCTTCATCGTGTGGGGGCGGGGTGTGGGGCGCGCGTGGTTTGCGGCGTGCCCGTGGCGCGAGGCGGTTGCGCGGGATGCGCGGTGTCCGTGGCTTGCGGCCGACCCGGCGATGGATGCGTTACTGGATGCGAGTTCGGCAGTAGGGGCAGACCTTCCAGTGCGCGTCGAGCGGGCGATGGCAGCTGGGGCAGACATTACGAACCTGGGTGTCGCACACCGGGCAGACGACGAAGTCCTTCTCGATGGGCGCGCCGCACTGCGGGCAGGTGCCGTACTGGGCAAGCTGGCGCTCGCGCAGAGCCATGTCCAGCTCCTGCTCCTCGCGGTCGGACGCGTAGGAGTGCGGGCGCAGGACCAGGTAGGCAATGAGGCCCACAAACGGGATGAGGGCGATGATGCCCCATGCCACGTAGGCGCTGGCGCCGCGGCGGCGAGCGTCGATGAACACATAGACGACCGACAGCACATACAGGGCGATGATAAAGCCGATGAAGGCATAGACGACGCCCATAAGCTGCGGCGACATGAGCTCGGAGATGTACTTGGACATTACGGGTACCTTTCGGAATATTAACAGTTCGGTCAAGTTTACCACGGGGTTTGTTTATATGGGACCACGGCTAGGGGCGGGGCTGATGCGGACACAAACATCTCAATCTGTAACAGGTGGGAGCGGAATCCGGGTCTAGATGTTATGGATCGAGACGAACGGAGGACCCGCATGGCAAATGTCTCAATCTGTAACAACTGGGACCCAAATCCTCGTCTAAATGTTACAGATCGAGACGAACGGTTGCCGTAGTTGTCTGCAGACGAGGCTGTCGACGTTGCCGGGTCTCCCCTCGCCTGCCGTTGGCGGGTGTTGCGGGGCTGTTCGCCGCATTGCCGCCGCACTGGGGGTGTGCGGACCGTAGGATAGTCTTATTGACGGCCTGTCAACTCGTCTGGGAGGCACTGTGACAGAAACGTTTGATATCGCGATTGTCGGCGCGGGCATCACCGGATGCGCCGTCGCGCGGCAGCTCGCGCGATTTGACCTTTCCATTTGCGTGGTCGAGGCGGCTAACGATATTGCGCTGGGCGCGTCGAAGGCCAACGGCGGCCTGGTGCACGCCGGCTACGATCCGACGCCGGGCACGGTTAAGGCGCAGGTCAACGCCCGTGGCTGCGAGTTGTACGGTACGTGGGCGCAGGAGCTGGGCTTTCTGTTCTGCCGCACTGGGTCGATGGTGTTGGGCTTTAACGACGAGGACCGCGCGCATCTGGAGCAGCTGCGGCGCAACGGCCTTGCCAACGGTGTGCCCGAGCTGTCGATCGTCGGACCCGACCGCATCCACGAATTAGAGCCGCGCGCGAGCGCCCAGGCCACGTGTGCGCTATGGTGCCCTTCGACCGGTTACGTTGACCCGTTTGAAGTGGCCATAGCCGCTTTGGAGAACGCGGTCGCCAACGGCGTGACATTTATTCGGTCTGCGCCAGTGGAGGCAATTGAAGTTGCGGGCTCGGATGACGGAGCCGCACGCTTTACGCTGGCGACTCCCGCTGGCAACGTGCGCTGCCGCTACCTGATCAACGCCGCGGGCAACGGCGCCGCCGACATCTCACATATGGCGGGCGCCGAGGAGTTCCAGATGGTCTGGCGTCAGGGCAACATCGTGGTGCTAGACAAGGAACCGCGCACGCTCATGCCGCTCTACCCCGTGCCGACTCCGGTGTCGAAGGGCGTTATCGTGACGGGCACCGTGCATGGCAACACCGTGATCACCGCCACGGCCGCCGTGCGCGAGCCGGGCGATACGCAGACCTATGCGAGCGATGTGAACGCGCTGCTGACCGGCGCGCGCAAGCTGGTGCCCGATCTGGATACGCGCCGCATGGTGCGCGCATTTGCCGGCGGGCGTCCGGTCATTCAGGGAACGAACGACTTCTTTATTGGACAGTCGGCCGTGGTGTCGGGGCTTTTCCAGGCGGCGGGCATTCAGTCGCCAGGTATGGCAAGCGCGCCGGCCATTGCCGAGCGCATGGAGCTTGTGATGCGTGAGGCGGGCGTGGAGCTGCACGAGCGGGCGGACTGGAACCCAATTCGCCACGCACCGGACGACTTTGACCGCGCACCGCTGGCGCGCAAGGAGGAACTGATCGAGTCCGACCCCGCGTGGGGCCAGATTGTCTGCCGCTGCGAGACGGTGCCCGAGGCCGAGATCGTCGCCGCAATCCGACGCCAGCCGGGCGCGGCTTCGGTCGAGGGCGTCAAGCGCCGCTGCCGTGCCGGCATGGGTCGGTGCCAGAGTGGTTTTTGCCAGAGCCGCGTGGTCGCGATCCTGGCCCGCGAGCTGGGCTGCGACCCCAGCGAAGTGCTGTTGGAAGATGCCGGATCCCGGCTGGTCGAGGGACCGCTGAAGGGGGTGCGCTAGGATGGCGACGTTGGATATGCGCGACGGACGCGCGGAAGCCGGAGCTGTAGCGTCGGTGTCGACGAAGGCCTTCGACGTGGTCGTCATCGGCGGCGGACCTGCTGGCATGGCGGCTGCGCTTGCCGCACATAAGGCCGGCGCGCACGTGGCCATCGTGGAGCGCGAGCAGCATCTGGGCGGAATCCTCCGCCAGTGCATCCATCCCGGTTTTGGCCTTTCGCACTTTAAGCAGGAGCTCACCGGTCCCGAGTACGCGCAGCGCTTTATCGACCAGGTGCGCTCGACCGACATTGCGCTGTTCCTGAACAGCATGGTGATTGGGATTGATTCAGGCGAGCCTACGGAAGACGCCGCACTCCACACCGTCACGCTCATGAGTCCTGCCGGCATGCTGCAGCTCACCGGGCGCGCGGTCGTCCTTGCCATGGGTTGCCGCGAGCGCACCCGCAGCGAGATCAAGATTCCCGGCAGCCGACCCGCCGGCGTGTTTACGGCGGGCCTGGCGCAGCGATACATCAATATCGAAAACCTCAAACCCGGCTCTCGCGCCGTCATTTTGGGCTCGGGCGATATCGGGCTGATCATGGCACGTCGCTGCACGCTCGAGGGGATTTCGGTCGAGGGCGTATACGAGCTCATGCCGTACGCCAACGGCCTGCGCCGCAACGTCAAGAACTGCCTTGACGACTTTGGCATTCCGCTGCACCTGTCCACCACCGTCACACGCGTAATCGGGCACGACCGCGTGGAAGCCGTCGAGGTGAGCCAAGTCGACAAGCGCCTGGTGCCCATTCCGGGTACCGAGCGCATTGTTCCGTGCGACACGTTGCTGCTTTCGGTGGGCTTGATTCCCGAGAACGAGCTTTCGGTTGCCGCAGGCGTAGAGCTTGACCCGCGAACACGCGGCGCTATGGTGGACCAGAGTCTGCAGACGGGCGTGCCGGGCATCTTTGCCTGCGGCAACGTCCTGCACGTGCACGACCTGGCCGACAACGTGACGAGTGAGTCCGAGAGGGCTGGCACGGCTGCGGCGGCGTACGCGCTGGGGACCGGTGCGGGCGCCGTTCCGGGCTGCGAGCTTACGGTCTCCCCTGCTGGCATCGCGGGATACGCGCTGCCGGGACGCATTACGGCCGCGGCGCTTACCAAGCTCAACTTCCGCGTGCGCCGGCCAGTCAATACCGCCTGCGTGAGGATCTTGGCCGACGGCGAGGAACTGTTCATCGGCAAGGTCCGCGCGTTTAAGCCGAGCGTTATGGAAAGCTTCCCACTCCCGGCAAAGGTGATTCAACGTGCACTCGACCTGGGCGTCAGCGAGATTGTCCTGTCCGTCGACCCCGTTGAGGAGGCGTAAGGCCATGAGCACGAATGCGACCGAGACGCTGCAGTTCAACTGCACCACCTGCCCATCCGAATGCCTCCTGACCGTGGAGGTGGAGCGCAACGCAGACGGCGCCGTGGTCGAGGTGCGCTCCATGACCGGCAACAGCTGCCCGCGCGGCGATAAGTTCGCTCACCAGGAGCTCACCTGCCCCATGCGCGTGCTCACCACTACCGTGGCCGTATCCGGCGGCGACGAGGCGCTGCTGCCCGTGCGCACGGCCGAAGCCATCCCGCTGGCACTTCACGCCCAGGCGATGGACCTCATCCGCGGCTTGGTCATCGAAGCCCCCATCCGCATGGGAGATGTCGTGCTAAAGAACCTCCTAGACACCAACATCAACCTAATCGCCAGCATGGACATCGACCGAGCCCAATTAGCTAATTAGGGACGAGACTCTTTTAGCTACCCCGCCATCCACCCCGCCCCTCCTCAATTGCGGTGAAATAGTTCCTGATTTCCGCCAAAACCCCGGCATCCAGGAACTATTCCACCGCAACTTTTTTTGGAATCGTTATTTAGCTTGTGCCTACTTTAGTGCCATTTCAAAACTATGCCGGATTACGGGGCTGGCTCGGAGACCTCCATCCATACCGGCCATTTTCAAGTTTTGATAAGCCTTCTACCTGCGGTTTTAATTTCGCGATTTTTTCCCATGGTCAAGTAATACAGGTCCAGCCCCGTAATCCGCCATACTTTTGAAACCAGCCCATTTGGAACGGCCCTCTTTTAGCTACTTTTGCCCGAACGTTCGCTCAAATGATTTTTCTGGGACGGGGATGAAATAATCATTCGGCAC
>URJD01000100.1 GCA_900548075.1 uncultured Collinsella sp. | reverse complement strand
ATGTCCACGAACAGGTTGGATGCCATGAGCACGGCGTTGGGCAGCGTGGGCGGCACCGTCGTGGCCACATAGGTGTCGTAGCCAATAAAGCCGGCGAACACCACGATCACGATCAGGTCGGTGATGGTCTGCGAGACGCCCATAAACATCAGCACGATCTCGACCAGAATCGTGGCAAGCAGGATGCCAAAACCAATGCCGTACACACGCTGGAAGAACTTGGGGAAGGTCACGCCCAGCGCGCCAAAGACAAAGGTAATGGCAGCGGTGGCGATAAAGGCGGTGTTGATGGTGGGCAGGTCGTAGTTGGCAAGGCCAAACGATGCCGTCAGGCCAAAGGTGCTCGCAAAGACCACGTAACCCACGAGCGACAGGCCCACGGACTGTTTGCTGGCAGCAGCCGACATCATGACGATACCGACGATGGTCAAAATAAACGAGCCAAAGACCAGCGGCAAGGCGGCGCCGCTCATCATCATGCGGGCAAACGACATGGTGCTCGTAAAGTAGGCGCCGGCGCCCATGGCGCAAAAGCCCAAAAAGATCAGGGCAGACATGGCAAGGTTGTACGCACGCGGCGACATCTCCTTGGCACGGCTTGCGCCGGTCTCAATGGGGCCGTTCTGATAGCCCTGGATATCGTTCATAATTTCGTCCTTTCGAAAAGCGCCACGACGGCGCCGTAGGTGACAAGATTCCTGCCATTGTACCCGAATGCCGCGCACTCTTACCTGCGACGCCCGCTCTCGAGCGTTCGGTCGAATGCCCACACCCACCAACGCATCAGATGGGCCTGCGAGCCATCCGGTCGCTCGCGCGCCTGTTCTTCCAGATACAGTTCGGTCGCATGCCCGCCAAAACGAACCTTATAAGTCGCCGTACGGATGCCGTGGACCGTCAGGCCAAACCCGGTGGTCGAGATAATTTCGTCGATCGTAAAACAACGTCCGTCGACCCAGCAGACGGTGACCGGCACGACTTGTCCGCCCGCGAGGATGCGAGCCACGACGTCCACATACTGCTTATGTACGCGCCGAGTTTTGCCATCTGTCTGTCGATATTCCATGCCTCCCATTATCGAACGCATGTTTGCATGTTGTAAAGCGAACAGACTGTGGTTTTGGAGTGTCGTAGCAATCGCACGTGTCCTCATGGCGTGCTAGCAAAAAGAACACCCGCGGTCAACAGGGCTAATGTTCAATGTTAGTGCCAAAAAAATCACTTCTCCCATCAGAACTCGGTAAAGAAACCCGCAGGAGGTGATACGATTTATCATGTTTTTGTAACGTGCCTGCAAACTTCGAGAAAGCCCATATATGGACGTAACGTTCTCAACCTTCCTCGGCCAACTTGTGTCGAACCCAGTCCTTGCCGTCACCGTGATCCTCGCGCTCGGCGCCATCTTCGTCAATGGATGGACCGACGCACCCAACGCCATTGCGACCTGCGTCACCACGCGCTGCATGCCCGCCCGCGCCGCCATTCTCATGAGTGCCGCGTTCAACTTTTTGGGCGTGCTCATCATGACGCACTTTAACGCGAGCGTCGCCAACACCATCTCACATATCGTCGACTTTGGCGGAAACAGCACCATGGCGCTCGCGTGCCTCTGCGCGGCGCTGTTCTCCATCGTCGTCTACGGCGCCACGGCATCGCGTTTTGGCATCCCCACTTCGCAAAGCCACAGCCTCATCGCCGGCCTGACCGGCGCCGCTATCGCCCTCGGTGGCGCGAGCAGCGTTAACGTCCACGAGTGGATGAAGGTCATCTACGGCCTGGCGCTCTCCATCGGCCTGGGCTTCGTCATGGGCTGGGTCCTGTGCAAGCTCGTCTCGATTCTTTTCGCCGCCGCCAACAGGCGACGTGCCAACGTCTTCTTTAAATACGCTCAGATCGCGAGCGCTGCGGCCATGAGCTTTATGCACGGTGCGCAGGATGGACAGAAGTTCATCGGCGTGCTCTTTTTAGGTGTCGCCTTTGCCAGCGGGCAGACGAGCGTCGGCGACGCCGGCATCCCCATCTGGATCATGCTGCTGTGCTCGGCAACCATGGGCATCGGCACCAGCGTGGGCGGCGAGCGCATCATCAAGTCCGTCGGCCAGAGCATGGTTAAGCTCGAAAAGTACCAGGGCTTCTCTGCCGACCTCGCAGGCGCCGCGAACCTGCTACTTGCCACCCTCACCGGCATCCCCGTGTCCTCCACGCACATCAAAACCTGCGCCATCATGGGCGTCGGCGCGGTCAAGCGCCTCTCAGCCATCAACTTCGGCGTGGTCAAGGACATGATGTTCACGTGGTTCTTCACCTTCCCCGCCTGCGGACTCATCAGCTTTGTCATGGCCAAGCTGTTCATGATGTTCCTCTAGCCACACCGAGTGTCCATCCGGACCGCAATACCTCGCCCACCCGTCTTCGCCTCGAAAGGACCCACCCATGGCAAAGAAACCCGATTCGTTCTACTTTGACAACTACGTCGCCTGCGCCGATCTTGCCGTCCAGGCCGCAGAGTTGCTCATCAAGATTTTTGAGAACTTTGACCCCGCGCAGATCCACGACATGCTCGAGGAGATGCATGCGATTGAGCATGCGGCAGATAAGAAGCACCATGAGCTCGAAGACGCCCTGCTCACCGCCTTTATTACCCCGCTTGAGCGCGAGGATCTGGATCTGATGAGCTGCTCGCTCGACACCGTGCTCGACCGTATCGAGGGCGTCGTGCAGCGCGTCTACTTCACCAACATCCAGAGCATCCATCCCGACGCCATCGTCATCGCCCACAAGGTGACCGACGCCTGCCGCGCCATGAAGGACCTGATGGTCGAGCTGCCCAACTACCGCAAGTCCAAGACCCTGCGCGAGCTCGTCATCCAGATCAACACCATTGAGTCCGAGGCCGACGAGCTCTACATCAACGCCATGCGCAACCTGCACGTCAACGGCAAGGACCCGCTCGAGGTCATCGCTTGGCGTGACGTGTACGCCTTCCTGGAGTACTGCGCCGACTGCTGCGAGAATGTGGCCGATGTTGTGGATTCGATTGTCATGAAGAACAGTTAATTGGGGGTACGTGTCCCGGCGGTCGCGGGCCCGACCACTAATAACCTTTTTCGCTCCGGCTGCAAGCAGAGTCGTTCAAAAGGTTATTAGTGGTCGGGCCCGCTCCCTTACGTACCGCCATTGGGAACTTTGGCTGATACTTTGAAAGCGATGGGGCTTTTGTTGGCAGGGCCTTGGGGCCCGATTGGGAACTTTGGGACCGCCTTAAACGTTTGGCTGGATGGTGCTTTGGGTGCCCTTTGGTTATCTTTGTTTCGTTATTTGATTGTTGGAGGGCTTTGTATGAGCTATTTGGATCTGGCTCGGGATCGTTATTCCTGTCGCGAGTTTGAGGCTCGGGCTGTGGAGCAGGCTGTGGTGGATGCCATTGTTGAGGCTGGGCGTATTGCTCCTTCTGCTTGTAATAACCATCCAACCCGTGTGATGGTGTTGGATACGCCTGAGCTTCTGGAGAAGGCTGCTGCTTGTCAGCCTCGGTTTGCTCGTGATGGGTCTATCTTTGGAGCTCCGCTTGTCTTCCTTATTTGCAGCGTTACCGATGATGCTTGGGTGCGCCCGTATGACCAGATGAATTCCAGTGAAATCGATACGTCCATCGTGTGCGATCAGATGATGATGGAGGCCACCGAGCAGGGCCTGGGAACGTGCTGGGTATGCCATTTTAAGCCCAAGGTGGCACAGGAGCAGTTCAACCTGCCCGAGGGCGTCTATCCCTATCACATGCTCGTCTGCGGATATCCTGCCGACCACATCGCCGATCCCGAGCATCGCGAGGCCCGTACCATTCCCCTCTCCGACTTCCTCCTCAAGTAGATTTTGGGACATGCCCTAAAACCTATCCTTGACCGCTCACCGGTTCGCCGAGTTCTGCGCCACTATGTGCAGGGCTCGGTTTTTTATGTTTCGCGCCCCGGTACAGTCATAAAAAAGGACCCGCAAGCTGCGGGTCCTTTCTAGGCACTAAATTGTAGGCCGAATGTTAGTCCAGGTCGTCGGCAGCGAAGTTGTCGATCGGGGCGAAGGGATCGGCCACGGGGACAACCGGGTCAGCGACGGGCAGCGGCTCGGCGGGAACAGTCACCGCAGGAGAAGCGGCGGAACCGACCGGCGTGGAGGCCATGAGGTCGGCCGGGAAGGAGTTTTGGGCATCGTCCATGAAGTGCTGGATGAGCTTGAGATACTCTGCCTTGAACTCCTCACGGGAAGCCTTGAGACGATCGATCTCCTCGAGCTCGGCCTGCTTCTCGGTCAGAGCCTGGCGGATAACCTCGCGTGCCTTGGCGTCAGCCTCGTTGCGGATACGCTCAGCGTTCTCATTGGCATCGTTGACGATGGTCTCAGCGGTCTGCTGGGCAGCGATCAGGGCAGCGGAAATCTGGCGCTCCTGAGCGGAGAAATCAGGGGCGGGAGCAGCCACGGGGGCGGCAGGAACGGCCTGGGCGGGGGCATCCTGAGCCTGGGCAAGCTGAGCCTGCGCATCGGCAAGCTGCTGCTCGGTAGCAGTCAGACGACCCTTAAGGTCGACGATCTTAGCGAGCATAGCGTCAACCTCGGAGGACAGCGTCTCCAAGAAGACGTCGACCTCGGCAGGATCGTAGCCACGCTTGGCCTCAGAGAAAGTCTGAGCCTGGATGTCTGCAGGGGTAATAGCCATAACAAGTCTCCTTTTTCATCGCCTCGGCGCTACACGCCCGACGTAAGTTACTAAGTCAGTTCTACACGAGTATACCTATAAGAAGCTGCAGAACCAGCCTCTGCACCAACTGCAACGCAATAATCGCAACGACCGGCGAAAAATCGATACCGCCCATTGGCGGGATGAAACGACGGAACAGGTTGAGCCACGGACCGCACACGCTATCGAGCACCGCGGCAATATCCTGAAGCAAACCACCCTGCTTCATCGGAATCCACGTCATAAAGCAGTAGACGACAATGAGCGTGGAATAGAAGTTGAACAGCGTGTTGACCAGCTGGACGATAGTGTAGATGTTGATGGGAATCTCCTCGTCTTGTCTTTACTTAAGGTAGCCGTCGGCACGAAGCTTCTTGAGGTCCGAATCTTTGACCTCGCAGCCGGCGGGCAACACCATGAACACGCGGTCGCCCACCTCCTTGACCGTGGCGCCCAGACCGCAGGCAAAGCCGTAAGAGAAGTCCAAGACGCGCTTGGCAACTTCGGTGCGTACGCCCACAAAAATCAGTGCGACAGGCTGCTTGGTGCGAACGCGGCGAACCACGGTCTCCACGTCGTCATAGCTCTCGGGGCGCAGGACATAGGCCGGCAGCTGCGGCGTGGCGTTGATGATATTGCTCGCATAGGCCGAGGCATCGCTCGGTGCAGGCGCGGGCGCAGCGGCGGCACGGGCGCGGGTGTTCTCGGCGTAGCTCGACGGCGTGTCATAGGCACCAGGACGATAACCGCTCGCAACACTGTCCTGCGAGCGCGAAGGCGGGTTATACGTCGTGGCATGGCGGGAGTCATCGCCGACCAGCTGCCCGGAGCGTGTATACACGGCAACCGACTCAGCTTCACCACGGCGCGTCTGACCAAGCAGGCCGTTGCTCGGCTCGTCTTGGGTGTAGAAGCCCTCGCCCGAAGCACCGCTGTAGCCGTTGCCCTGATAGCCATCGTCATAGCCATCATCGTAGCCGTAGTCGTCGTCCTGGCCATAACCCTGGTCGTAACCCTGCTGGCCGCCCAGGTGCATCTTATTTTTAATCTCGTCAAGGAAGCCCATGGTTGTGTCCTCTCGCGGTTTAGTGCAGGCGCCCCGATAATCAGTGCGCACTTCAGAGCCTTATTTTACTGCAAACTCCGGGCTAAATACTACCCTGCCCAGGCGAACGAGTGTAGAGCCCTCCTCAAGGGCAGGCTCAAAGTCTTCGCTCATGCCGCAGGAAAGCTCAGGCAGGTTCAAATCGGGATGCGCCGCCTCCAGCTCATCCCTCAGCTCACGAAGCCCCGCAAAGGTGCGGCGTGCCACATCCTTATTCCCCCGGGGCGCCATAGTCATAAGCCCCTGTACGCAAATTCCCTCAAGTTCCGCAAGCTCACCCGCGGCGGCGCGAATCTCATCGGGCGAAAAGCCTCCCTTCGACTCCTCACCACTCACATTGACCTCGATGAGCACACGCTGGGGGCCGGCGAGCTCGCCTGCCTCAATCTTGCGGACAGCACGGCTCGAGATCGCCTGCGCCAGATGCAGCGAACCCACCGAGTGAATCAGCTCGGCTGAGCCCAGCACCGCATTGATCTTATTGGTCTGCAGGTTGCCGATCATATCGAAGCGCACCTCGGGCAGCTCCGGATGCTCCGCCAGACCCGTGAGCTTGCGAACCAGCTCCTGCGGGCGGTTCTCGGCAAAATGGCGATACCCCGCCTGGATGGCGGCAACGGTCTCATCGACACCAACGGTCTTGGACACGGCAATGAGGCGCGCGGCGTCGTGGGGACGGCCCGCGCTATCGAGCGCCGCATAAAAACGTTCCAGAATCTGCTCGCGGCGAACGCGCATCAAGTTCAAATAATTATCCATTGCCAATCGCCTCCGCTGACAGCCAAACAAGTAGTCCCATGCTAACGCAAGAGCGCGGCCCCGCATGTGCAAGGCCGCGCTCACTTAGGTATTTACAATCTTTCGACGAACGGGGTTACTTACTCCTCGTCGTCCTCGCCATCGTCCTCGTCCTC
>URJD01000099.1 GCA_900548075.1 uncultured Collinsella sp. | reverse complement strand
TCTCGCGCTCGTAATTAGCACGTCTCACCCATGCTCACCACCTTGGCTCGATCAAGCATATCATCGGTAAAGTACCCCAGGTTGGTCGTGGTTATGACCGTCTGGATATCATCGCCGATCAGCCGCAGGAAAGCACCGCGGCGTTCGCCGTCGAGTTCGCTCATCACGTCGTCCAAAAGCAGCAATGGGGCGGTGCCCAGGACATCGCGAGCCACGGCCACCTCCGCCACCTTCCAGGCCAGAACCAACGTTCGCTGCTGACCTTGGCTGGCAAATGAACGGGCGGAGCGACCCGCCACGGTAAACTCAATCTCATCGCGATGCGGTCCCACCAACGTCACGCCGCGGCGAATTTCCTCGTCGGCGTGCTCATCAAGGGCAGCCAGCATGCGCTCGTACGCCCAGCCCTTCAGTTCTTCGCGATCCTCGACCTGGGGCAAATCCCCCAGTGTGGACGTATAGGTCACGTTGGCAGCCTCACCGGACGCCACTTGCCCGTAGGCAGTGCGCACATGGCCCGCCAGCCGGTCGAGCAGGGCCAACCGGTGCACGAGCAGAGCCGAGCCCGCGCGGGCAATCGAATCGTTCCACGCGCCGAGCATCTCACGGCAGCACCAGGTCTCCTTGAGCAAGGCGTTACGCTGGGTCACGCAGCGCCCATAGGTGCTCGCAAGATCGGCATAGCGTGCGCTCAGTTGCATGCCAAAGTCATCGAGGGCGGCGCGGCGCACACTGGCGCCTCGCTTAACCATGTCCAGATGGTCGGGGCAAAACAGCACGCTCGGCAGAACCCCGCGCACACCGGCGGCAGAGCATCTCTTGCCGTTGCGGCTAAACGAGCGCTTACCGTCCTCCGCGCTCAATCCCATATCAAGTACGCGGCCGTCGCCCTCGAGCCTCAGCTCGACCTCGCACGAGCCCACGCCATCATGGACGAGCTCGGCTGCGGTCGGATGCCTAAACGAGGCGCCGCTCGTCAGCAGCTGCAGCGCCTCTATGAGATTGGTCTTTCCCGCCGCGTTTGGTCCCGCAAGTATCGTCACGCCCTCGTCCAGGGCAAGACGATAGCTATCGAAGCTGCGGTAGTGCGCGACGGAAAGATCGCGGGCGAACATGGTCATGGCGCAGCGCTAGATGCGGACCGGCATGACCAGGTACAGGTAGTTGATCTTGTCGTAGGACTTGAAGATGCCCGCCTGCGAGTAGCTCTTGAGCTCCAGCGTGATCTCCTTCTCCTTGGACAGGGCATTGAGGCAGCCGAAGATGTAGTGGTAGTTGAAAGCGATGGTGCCCGACTCGCCCTCGGCCTCGACATCGATCGTCTCCTGTGCAAGGTCCTGGTCATTGGAAATGGAGGACAGGCCCATCTGCCCGTTCTCGACATCGATCTCGAACTTGACGGCGGGGTTGGCACTCGCGATAACGGCCACGCGCTTGAGGGCGGCGTTAAAGGCGGCGACGTCGATCTTGACGCTCGTCACGCACGAATCGGGGATGAGCTGCTTGTAGTTGGGGTACACGCCCTCGATGCGGCGCGACACGTAGGTGGTGTTGCCGGCCTCAAAGACGACCTGGGTGTCGGTAGCCCCGATCATGATGGTCGCCTGGCTGGCCATGATGTTCAGCGCGTCGTTAAAGGCGTCAGCCGGAACGTTGAGCTCAAAGGAGCCCTCGAGGGTCGAGGTCTCGACCTGCGTATCGCACACGGCCAAGCGGAAGGAATCGGTCGCCACCAGGCGCACGGTGTTGTTCTCGACCTTCATGTGCACGCCACCCAGGATGGGGCGGGCCTTGTCGGTCGAGGTGACGCGCCACACGCGGCCGACCATTTCGGACAAGATATCGGTCGGCAGTTCCACGGCGCTCTCGATGGCATAGGCCGGAAACTCGGGGAAGTCATTGGCATCGAGCGTGTTCAGGCGGAACGAGCTCTTCTCGCAACCAATCAGCACCTGGCGCTCGGACAGCTCAAAGGTGACCGGGGCATCGGGGAGGGTCTTGGTGATGTTGGAGAGCATCTTACAGGGGATAACCATCTCGCCCTCTTCTTCGACATGCGCCGCGATGCGATGACGGATCGAGATGGTGTAGTTAGAGGTCTGGAATTCCAAGATGCCGTCTTGCGCCTTGACGAGCACGCCCGACAGGATGGGAAGGGTGGATGCCGAAGCGACGCCCTTCATAACGACGCCGATGGCTTGTGTAAGCGAGCTCTGGCTGACGGTGAACTTCATCTTTTAATACCTTTCTATAGATATAAATATCTTAATAATAGTAATAGCACTGACGAAACTGTTGATTACTCCCAAAGACGCAGGTCAGACCCAGAAAGAGAATCGACAGCAACCTGTGTGCAACGGGGGCGGTTTTCCACGTTCAAAACCTGCGCAAAACTTTTCATCACCGCGGGTTGGGTTTTAGACACCTTATGCCCGTGGTTTCGACAAGTTTTCAACAGGTGTCTCTATTTCCCTACGAACGCAGTGTAATTTTATCGCGCAGCGACTTGAGGTCTTCGGTGACGGTGCGGTCTTCCTGGATCATCTTCTGGACCTTTT
Organism: uncultured Collinsella sp.; assembly: GCA_900548075.1. Lineage (GTDB taxonomy): Bacteria > Actinomycetota > Coriobacteriia > Coriobacteriales > Coriobacteriaceae > Collinsella. The sequence continues at coordinate 4,233 of URJD01000099.1, read as the reverse complement.
TGTAGCTCGTGCTGACGGTCGAGTGGTTGCGGTTGCCAAATTCGGCGCCCACCGCCGTGGTCGTCATTTCGCACATCTCGATGGCCAGGTAGATAGCGATATGGCGTGCTTTGGCGATATTGGCGTTGCGACGCGGGCCGATGAGCTCCTCGTGCGTCACGCCGTACTGCTCTTCGATGACGGACTGAACCGTCTGGACGTTGATCTTTTTGGCCGATGTGTCGAAGTACTGGCTGGCGATGGCGTCGATATCGTCAAAGGTGAGCTCCCCGCCCTCGCGCTCGCGGTCGCCCGCCTCGCCGGCGCAGCGCTCGCAGAAGCTCTCGAGTTCGCGGATGTTGGTGCCCGACACCTCTGCCATGTGCTTAAAGTGCTCATCGGTCAGGTGCCCGCCGTCGCCCCCGTAGGCCGCCAGCAGTGAATCGTCGCCTGCCTCGGGAGCGGCGACGATGGTGTTCTCGTAATAGCGCTGCAAGATCTTGTATTTCATCTCGTAGCTGGGCTCTGCGACCAGGCAGAGCATGCCGGCGTTGAAGCGGCTGGTCAGACGCTCGTCCATGCTCAGGTCCTTGGGGGCGCGGTCTGCCGCGATGACGACCTTCTTGTTGTTGCGGATGAACTCGTCCATGAGCTGGAAAAAGTAGTCCACGCTCGCGCGCTTGCCGATGATGTTTTGGATGTCATCGATGATGAGCACGTCCACGCCGTGGTACGCCTGCATGATGGGGGCGTTGCTCTTCTTTTGGCGGTCGAACTCGGTCATCAGGTCGTCCAGATATGCCTGGGAGTTGGCATACTTGACCTTGATCTCGGGCGACTTTTCGGCGAGCTCGTTTTTGATGGCAAGCAGCAGGTGCGTCTTGCCCAGGCCCGATTTGCCGTAGATGAACAGTGACGTGCACGTGCCGCGCTCGTCCGCGAGGGCGGCAAACTTGAGTGCCGAGCGATAGGCATGGCTGTTCTCGGGGCCGTAGACAAAGTTCTCAAAGGTGAATTTTGAGTTCGCTGCGAGCGGGGCTCCATCCGTATTCTGCTCGGCCGGCACGGTCGGTGCTGGCATGGGTGAAGCGGGGGTCGCAGCTTGCGTGGATTTAGTCGGCGCTCCGCCCTTCATCTGGTTCATCATGCGACGAAAATCATCGGCCGAGAGTGTGTTCTTGATTGCAATGCCCGAATCCGCGCCCGCCGCTGCGTCGTGAGCGATGGGCATGTGCGTGACGGGTGCGTTCGTTGACGTCGCTGCCGCGGTCGGCAACGGTGCCATGGTTTCACGGGAAACATCGCTGCGCTGGTGCTCGATTGTCGGCACGTCGCCTGCGGAGGCCGGCACCGCCGGGGAAGCAGCGGGAGCCGTGGCGGGCGCCGTCGCGACAGTGGATTCCGTCGCGGCGCCTTGCGGTGCCACGATGTCGAGCGCAATCGGTGCAAAGGCGATTTCTTCCAGATAGGCCTCAATAGTCGGCTGATGCTTTTTGAGCTGCGCGATGGCAAAGCGCGAGGGGGCCTCGATCGTGAGCGTATCTTCGGTCAGGCTTATGGCGCGCGATTGCCCCAGCATGTTGATGAGGCGTGCATCTTGGCCGTCGCGCTGACAAAAGGCGATGGCATCCCCCAGGATGATGCTTGCTTCCTCGTCCACTGTCTCTCCCGTTCTTTAGCTCTGAGCTCGCACGCGAGCGGCGCCGAGTTCGGTCAGATGGTATTTCTGGCCATGCTTGATGACCAAGCCGGCCTGCGCCAAGTCATTGAGCGTGCGTGACCAAGTGGGGGCCGAGTTTCCAAACGCCCTCGCCAGATCGGTTGCACCGCACGCTTGATTTTGCGCCAGATAGCCCAGCGCGGCGTTGCCGCGATCGCTTACGAACACGTCCGGTTGTGGCTGCGCATACTGATTTGCTGCATTAGGATACATCATTTGAGCTGCTGGTTGTTGAGAACTCTGCATCGGCGGCATTTGCTGTTGAAAACTTTGAGGCCACTGTTGGTAAGGCTGTGGAGGCATCTGCTGGGCCCAGGGGTTGTACTGCTGCTGCGGCATCTGCTGGTACGGCTGCTGATATCCCTGCTGGTACTGCTGCGGGGACGGTTGGCCGTACCCCAGTGGCGGCATCTGCTGATATGGATATCCCTGTTGGTACGGTTGATAGCCCATTTGCTGGCCACCCGGTGCCCCCGTCGCCTGCTGCATTGCTGCTGCATCCTGATCCGCCAGCGGCATGGCCTCTGGCATGTTTGGCGGCATCGACATCGATGCCGCTTGGGATTCTTGTGTAGGAAGCATTCCGGGCTGCTGCATCTGTCCCACGGGGGGCTGCATCTGCTGCGTTGCCATTGGCTGCTGCGCAAAAGCTCCCGGCAGGGGATATGTGGGCTGCTCCGTCTCGGGCCGCACGGCAGCGCCGCGTCCGCCGGCACGCTCGATTTCCTGCACGCGTTTAGGGTTCAGGCTTACCGTAACCACGGTGCCGTTGCCCATGTTGTCCTCGATGGATACGGCACCGCCGGCGTTTTCCAAATACTCCTGCACCATGGGAAACCCTGCTCCGGTTCCACGGATATAGCGCTTCATCTTGCTGTTTGCGCTGGTAACGCCAAAGTCGAAAGCACGTTCCTTGTCGTCGATGCCGGGTCCTTGGTCAGCAAAGCGGATGGTGTCTCCGCCGTCCAGAATCGAGATGATGGGCTCGGCAAAGTGTGCGTGGATAAGGTTTTCGACAATCTCGCGGATGACCATGAGCGAGATATGGCCACCTTGTTCTTTCATGCACTGGTAGACGGTGTTGGTCGTCTCTTCCAAATACGTGCGGACATCTTGCGGATCAATGACGATCACACGCGGTGTCGACAGCATGTCGTCATAGACGGCGATGCGTGCGGCGTACATGGCTTTTGGCGCCTGCGTGGTCGTCTGCTCGCCTTCCTCACGCTCTTCGCGCACGCCGGTGATGTGCTCGTTGTCGGGTGCCGGGTCTCCGGAATCGACCATGGTGTAAAAGTCGTCAGACATGCCGCTCGCAATCTTTCATAAGGTTTCGAACAAATAGTAGCTCACTGTGCAATGTTTCTCATCTTTCGACAACTTTTCAAAACCTGTTGAAAACTCTGGAAAACGGGCGAAAAGTTCTCAACATTGCCAACATGACCTGTTGAAAACTCGATGAAATATCGTGAAAAGTTGCCATACACCGCTAAATCGAGCTCGGCTTATGGGGGAACCGTGTGAACTGCGCAACCTTTTACCTTTGATTTCTTGACATTTGAACATTGATTTCCCTACAATCTTCAAGCTCACGTGTCTATATCTGCGTCCGCGCCCCCGCGGACACTCGAAATGCAGCAGGAGGAACTTAAGATGAAGCGTACGTATCAGCCTAATAAGCGTAAGCGTGCCAAGACCCATGGCTTCCGTGCCCGTATGGCCACTAAGGGTGGTCGTGCCGTGCTCGCCCGTCGTCGCGCCAAGGGCCGCAAGCGTCTCACTGTCTAGCAGCGATACACACATCTCGCATGAAGACTATTAAGTCTCGGCAAGATTTCGAGCATGTGTTCAGTCAGGGGCGTCGTTTCAATCACCCTCTGATTCGAATGACCATATGTGAATCGGTTGGCGAAGGCGACTCCGGAAGGGTCGCCTTCGTTGGTGCTAAGCGACTCGGTTGTGCCGTCGTGCGCAACCGATCTAAGCGTGTGATGCGCGAGGCCGCCCGCAGCTGCGGATTTCCCGTTGCGGGTTATGACATCATCTTGTTCGCAACTCCCAAGACGAGGGTTTCCTCGCCGCAGGAGATGGACAAGGCGTTGCGTTCGCTTATGAAACGCGCCGGCGTTGCCGGGGAGGAGCGATGAGCAATCACGTTTTGCGACGTGTTGCCATCGCTCCTATTCGCATATATCAACAGGTTATTTCGCCCTTATTGCCTGACGCGTGCATTTATTACCCAACGTGCTCGCAATACGCCATCCAGGCGATTGAGAAGTACGGTTTTTTGAGAGGCTGCTGGCTTGCCGTGAGGCGCATCGCTCGCTGCAATCCCCTGCACGTCGGCGGTTATGACCCTGTGCCTTAGCGGGCACTCGCTATCGGAGGAAAACTTACATGTGGGATTGGATCGTTAACATCCTTTTCGAGCTGCTCAAGCTCATCCAGACCTTTGCGGTCGACTGGGGCCTGTCCATCATCATCCTGGTGGTCATCATCCGTCTGCTGCTGACGCCGCTCATGCTCAAGTCGAC
>URJD01000098.1 GCA_900548075.1 uncultured Collinsella sp. | reverse complement strand
TCGCTCTGGAACTTCTTCACCATCGGTTTCGGTGCCATCATCGGTACCGGTTGGGTTCTGCAGGTCGGCGACTGGATGGTCGTGGGCGGCGGTCCCGTTCCCGCTATGATCGCATTCCTCTTGGGTGCAATCTTCCTCGTGCCCGTCGGAGCTGTTTTCGGTGAGCTCACGGCTGCTATCCCCATCTCGGGCGGCATCGTCGAGTATGTCGATCGTAGCTTTGGCCGTACGCTGAGCTACATCACCGGATGGCTTTTGGCCCTGGGCAACGGCATCCTGTGCCCGTGGGAGGCCATCGCCATTTCGACCCTCGTGTCCGAGATGTTCGGCAGCCTGCCCGGCCTTGAGTGGCTGCGCGCCGTCAAGCTCTACACCATCCTGGGGGCCGACGTTTACCTGTTCCCGACGCTGATCGCGCTCGGCTTTGCAGTCTACGTCATCTTCCTCAACTTCCGCGGTGCCAGTTCGGCCGCCAAGCTCCAGGCCTTCCTGACCAAGGCCCTGCTCTGCGGCATGCTGCTCGCCATGGGCGTCTCGCTGTTCACCGGCTCGCCGAACAACGCCATGCCCGTGTTCTCCCAGGTCGCCGGCGCTGGCGGCGGTAAGGCCGCCACCGAGGGCACTAGCCTGTTCGCCGGCATCGTGTCGGTCCTGGTTCTGACCCCGTTCTTCTACGCCGGCTTCGACACCATTCCTCAGCAGGCTGAGGAAGCAGCCGAGGGCCTCAACTGGAACAAGTTCGGCAAGATCATCTCCCTGGCCCTGCTGGCCGCCGGCGGCTTCTACATGGTCTGCATCTACTCGTTCGGCACCATCCTCGACTGGCATGAGTTTGTTAAGAGCCCGGTTCCCGCGCTTGCCTGCCTCAAGGGCATCAACATGCTCCTGTACCTGGCCATGCTTGTCATCGCCACGCTTGGACCCATGGGTCCGATGAACTCCTTCTACGGCGCCACGAGCCGTATCATGCTCGCCATGGGCCGCAAGGGCCAGCTGCCCGAGCAGTTCGCCGAGGTCGACCCCAAGTCCGGCGCTCCCAAGCTTGCCTGCGTCGTTCTGGGCGTCATCACCGTCGTCGGTCCGTTCCTGGGCAAGAACATGCTCATCCCTCTGACCAACGTGTCGGCTCTCGCCTTCATCTTCTCCTGCGGCATGGTCGCCCTCGCTTGCCTGCGCATGCGTTTCACCGAGCCCGACCTGCCTCGTCCCTACGAGGTGCCCGGCGGCAAGTTTGGCATCGGCCTCGCTATCGCCGCCTGCGCCATCATCATCGGCCTGCTCGTGATTCCGTTCTCTCCCGCCTCCCTCAACATGGTGGAGTGGAGCATCGTGATCGGCTGGCTGGCCGTCGGCCTGGCTCTCATGGCCTTCACCAATTCCCGCAAAAAGTAACGCCGAGCCGGGGCGAATCAGGTGCGCGGGTCCCTCTCTTCCGCGCACCGAACCCGGCGCCACTTGGGTAGCTTTGTGAGGCCTTAACCCAACACGGCCTCGCCCACTATATGGATCCATAAGGAGGAACCATGTCCACTAAGTATGCAATCGTTGGCGGTAAGCTCATCGACGGTACCGGTGCCGAGCCGGTCGAGAACTCCCTCGTTCTCGTCGACGACAACGGTAAGATCGAGTACGCCGGTGCTATGCAGGACCTTCCCGAGGGCGTTGAGGTTATCGACGCCGCCGGCAAGACTGTCCTTCCCGGCCTGATTGACACCCACCTGCACTTCTCGGGCAACCTGACCGACGATGATACCGATTGGGTCATGCAGCCGCTCCTCGAGAAGCAGGCCGTCGCCGTCAAGCAGGCCTACGACTGCCTCACCCACGGCCTCACCACCGTCTGCGAGATCGGCCGCTTTGGTATCCAGATTCGCGACTGCATCGACAAGGGCGTCTTCAAGGGCCCGCGCGTTCTGGCCACCGGCCTCGGCTTCTGCCGTGTTGCCGGTCACGGTGACTCCCACCACTGCAGCCAGGAGCTCAACAAGGAATCGCACCCCTGGGGCGATCAGGTCGACGGTCCTTGGGATCTGCGCAAGGCCGTCCGTCGTCGCCTGCGTGAGAACCCCGATGCCATCAAGATCTGGGCTACCGGTGGCGGCATCTGGCGCTGGGACTCCGGCCGCGACCAGCACTACTGCTCCGAGGAGATCCAGGCCGTGGTCGAAGAGGCAAAGATGGTCGGCATCCCCGTATGGAGCCACTGCTACAACAACCACGCCGCTGCCTACGATTCCGTTCGCTTTGGCTGCGAGCAGCTGATTCACGGCTTCGATATCGATGAGCGCACCATGGACCTCATGGCCGAGCAGGGCACCTTCTTCACCCCGACGATCGCCTTCCTGCCCACCTGGTACGCCACCTATCCGCCCGTCTACGTCCCCGAGCTGCACGACAAGTACGAGGGCACCTTGGTCGAGAAGGAGCTGCAGCGCAACTACGACTGCCTGCGCGAGGCCAAGAAGCGCGGCGTCGTCATGACGATCGGCTCCGACTCCTTCTCCTTCGTCACCCCGTACGGCACCTGCTCCATCGAGGAGATGTACGAGTTCGTCGACAAGATCGGCTTCACCCCGGTCGAGACCATCACCTGTGCCACCCTCAACGGTGCCAAGATGTGCCACATCGAGGGCGAGACCGGTTCCATCGAGGCCGGCAAGTGCGCCGACCTGCTGGTCGTCAACGGTGACGTCGCCGCCGACATCCACGTGCTCAACACCGACAACATGGACGTCATCATGAAGGACGGCTGGATTGTCGAGGCCGGCACCTTCGGCGAGGCAAACAAGTACAGCGCCTAAGCTACCGTTCATCGATGGCTTGATGTAAAACACAGTATTTGATTGCATAATGCAATGGAGAGGGTCGCTTGCGGCCCTCTTTATTGCTATGGGGTGCGTCAGTAAGAAGGAGATGACGGTGGATCTCAATAGGCTGATTCTGGGCAAGAGCTACAACTCTACCAAGGTCTTTCGTACCGCTCAGCATGTGGTTCAAGCCATCTTGCTCGGTATTGTCGTTCCGCTGCTTATCCTGCTGCTCATCTGGGATCTAACCGATAATCCCAATCCCGTTCCGGCCGTTGTCGTCATTGCCGGCTTGGTCATGCTGTGCTTCTTCTTCTCGTACGTCTTTGTCGTTCCCGACGACCTCACATCGAGCGCTACCGACCGCACGCTCGCCATCGCGTCGAAAATATTCGCCTACACGTCGCGCGGCCTTACGCCCGAAGCTGCCCTGGGTGCCTCTAAGATCATCCTGTCCGAAACTATCGCCTCTGCCATCTGCTTTACCGACGGCAAGCAGGTGTTGGCAAGCTGGGGCGAGGACTCGGCAAAATGCCCCGCGGGCACCCCGGTGGTGCTACGGACCACGCTCAATGTGATCAACAGCGGTGAGCAAAGCGTGTTCTCGCGCGATGCCTCGACCGAGACGGGTGGCTACTTTCCGCGCCTGCGCGCCGGTATTGTCGCACCGCTTACCGTGCGCGGGCATTGCGTGGGCACGCTCGAGCTGTATTATCCCCGTCTGAGCAGCATCGATATGCGCCAGACGGCGCTTGCCTCGGGCTTTGCCGACCTCATTTCCACGCAGCTTGCGAGCTTTGAGCTCGAGCGCCAGGACGAGCTCACGGCCCGCGTGGAGCTGCGCGCCTTGCAATCGCAGGTCGATCCTCATTTTCTGTTTAACACCATCAGCACCATCGTGTCGCTCGTACGTACCGAGCCGGACAAGGCCAGGTCGCTGCTGATCGACTTTTCCAATTACTACCGTCAGACGCTTTCTGATTCCGATACGCTCACCACGCTCGAGCACGAGGTGGAACAGGGCACTCGCTATATCAATCTTATGCAGGCTCGTTATGGCGACGGCCGCCTGCGCGTCTCGGTCGATATCGACTTTGAGGTGCGCGATTGCATGGTGCCGCCGTTTATCTTGCAGCCGTTGCTCGAAAACTGCATCAAGCACGCACAGCGCGAGACCGAGCCGCTTTCTATTCATGTTAGGGCTTTCGAGACCGATGACGGTTTGGAGATCATCGTCGAGGACGACGGCATCGGTATGAGCGAAGAGGTCTGCGCACATCTGTTTGAGCAGCATCGCCTGGAGGAGCCCGAGAGCATTACCGCCGACGGCTCCGTCAAGCGAGGTTGCGGCCTGGCGCTCTTCAACGTGCTTCAGCGCATCCATTTCTTTTACGGAGAAGATTCCGGCATGCGCGTGAAGTCCCAGGAGGGCGTGGGAACGCAGGTCATCGTCGAGCTGAACGGCGAGCCGCATGAGCCCGCGCCGTTGACGGCGTAGCACGCGGTTGGATTGTGAGAAAAAGAGGGGAAGCACATATGTCCGAAGGCTGGAATATCTTGGTGGTTGATGACGAGCCTCCCATTAGGGCTGAGCTACGCTATCTGTTGGAAAAGGATACGCGTGTGGGCCAGATTGCCGAGGCGGGCAATGTCACCGAAGCCGTGGAGTCGATTCTGTCGAACAAGCCCGACGTGCTGTTTTTAGACATTACCATGCCCGGTCGCTCGGGAATTGAGCTTGCCGAGACGCTGCAGAACCTAAAGACGCCGCCGGTGGTTGTGTTTGTGACAGCGTTTGCCGAGTTTGCCGCCGATGCGTATAACCTCGATGCTGTCGATTACATCGTCAAACCGGTTGAGGATGCCCGCCTGTCAAAGGCACTCGACAAGATCGAGACTGCCCTGGGCGCTCGCCGTGTCGTCCATGCTCCGCGCCAGCCTTTGCGCTTGACGGTGGATCGTGGGGGCAAAAGGGTGTTCATTCCCGTGGCGGATGTCTGCTACTTTGAGGCGCGCGCCGATTTTTGCAATGCGGTCTGCGCCGAGGGGACGTATCTGATTAATGAGTCGATTTCCTCGCTCGAGCGTCGCTTGGGCTCCGAGGGATTTATCCGCGTCCATCGCAGCTATCTGGTCAATTTGGAAGACGTGCACAATGTCGAGATCGGCTCCACGGGTCTGATGGAGCTTCGGCTCGACCGCGTGAGCTCGACGGTACCCGTGTCTCGTCGTCGCGCCGCCGAGGTCAAGTCGCATTTGGGGCTTGCGTAAGGGTCGGTGCGCCATCGTTTGCCGCCGCAGGTTTGGCATGACCGTGCGGTGGGCATAATGGGTGACATCGAATGAAATCGAAAGGATCATTATGCCCGCGCTCATTACGCATCATCTGTTTGGCGAGGAAAGCATCGACCGTCTTCCGCAGGGCGTCATCACGTCCGACGAGGAGCGCATCGCCTTTATCCTGGGCAACCAGGGTCCCGACCCGTTTTTCTTCCACATCCTGACGCCCCGCGTTTCCGACTGTACGCTGCTGGCGCAGGTTATGCACCGCTCGCGAATGTCGCGCCAGTTCTCGTGTCTGCGCGACGGCGTGTCTCATCTGCTTCCGCGCGATGCCAACCTGGGTCGCGCCTTTGCGCTGGGTTTGCTGTCGCACTACGTGCTCGACCGCAATGCGCATCCTTTTGTCTATGAGCAGCAGTTTGGCATCGTGGAGTCCGATTCAGAGCTTGAGGATTCGAGCAGTCAGGTCCATGCCGTGATCGAGAGCGACCTGGATGTGCTGATGCTGCAGCTTAAACGCGATGGCGCTACGGTTGACGATTACCCGCCGGCGGGCGAGATCGTCACCACCGATCGCATCAATCGCGTGGCCGGCGTGCTGATGAGCTATGTTGCCGGACGCGTGTACGGCATTGACATTCCGGCGGGGGAGTACGGTGCGGCCGTTGCCAATATGCAGCGACTTTACCGCGCGATTGAGCCGGCCGGCTCCGCAAAGACGCGCGCGATCTCGCTGGTTGAGGGCTTGGTGCACGACTACTCGCTGCTCGATGGCCTTGCCCATCGCGTGACGACCGAGTTGCCCGAGCGTACTGGCAACTTGGGTCATCTGACCTGGAAGAATCCCTTTACCGACGAGGTCTCGAACGAGAGCTTCCCCGAGGTCTTCGATCGCGCGCTGGTCGATTACGAGTGCACGGTTGCCCGATTCATCGAGACGGGCGATATGGATGCCGTGACCAGCCATGTCAACTACAGCGGCCGCGTGCTCGGCACTGACGAGGAGTTCGACCGCGAGGAGTAGAGCCTCCGGCTTGCATGTCCGTGCATGCCCCTTTGCCGAATCCTTACCGGCGTTTCTGGACAATTGGGGTACGATGAACTAACTGCATATCGGGCGAATACGAAGGGGCCCTGTCCATGAAATACACCAAGCTCGAGCGTAACTGGGTTATGTACGATGTGGGCAACTCGGCCCTCGTGCTGCTCAACACCTCGGTGGTGCCCATCTACTTTAACGCCATCAACACCGGCGCTTCTTCGGCCGACCTGGTCGTCGCCTGGGGTAACGCGCAGACGATCGCCTCGCTGGTCATTGCCATGCTCATGCCCATTTTGGGCGCACTTGCCGACTACGCGGGCAATAAGATCAAGTTTTTCATGGGCTTTTTCCTGACCGGCCTGGTGCTTTGCCTGGCACAGGCCATCCCCATGTCGGCCATGGCATTTTTGACCGTCTATGTGCTGTGTACCATCGGCCTTAACTCGTCCATGACGTTCTACGACGCCATGCTGCCCGATATCACCACCGACGAGCGCATGGATGCCGTGTCCAGCTCGGGCTATGCCTGGGGCTATATCGGCTCCACCGTGCCGTTCATCATTTGCCTGGCACTCATCATGGGCGGTCCGGCCTTGGGCATTCCCACCATGCTCGCCACGCGCCTGTCGTTTATCATCACCGGTGCCTGGTGGCTCATCTTTACCCTGCCGCTCATTCGCACCTATAAGCAAAAGTACGGTCGCGAGCGCGGTCCCGAGGACACTATCGG
>URJD01000097.1 GCA_900548075.1 uncultured Collinsella sp. | reverse complement strand
TGGCTCAAGAATCGCTTAATCTATAACCTGCACTATAGAGTTCGACCAAGGGCGGGGCGGCGCCGCGCAACGCAGGCCGCCGAACGCTACGCTCACGCCCGGGCAGATCGCCCGGCGTCGCGCCCATCGAACGAAAGGACAGGTCATGGACGACCTCGAAAAGGTTGAAACCATCCGCACCAAGTGCAACGTGAGCTACACCGATGCCAAAGCCGCGCTCGACGCCGCCGACGGCAACGTTCTGGATGCCATCATTTGGCTCGAGTCGCAGGGCAAGACACAGACCACGTCAGCGCACGCCGCCACCGAGTCCGCGCCGGTCGACGAGCCCTCGGCCGAGATGGTTGCCGCGCAGGCCGCCTACGAAAAGTCGAGCGAAAAGACCGACTTCTCCAAGAAGATGGACAGCGTGTGGGAGTACCTCAAAAAGCTCTTCCGCCTGAGCTTGGACACCAAGTTTATCGCCACGCGCCGCGACGCCATCATCCTCAACATCCCCATCCTGATTCCCATCATCGCTCTGTTTGCCTGGGGCGCCACGATCTGGCTGATGCTTATTGGCCTGTTCTTTGGCATGCGCTACCGCATCGATAGCGACGGCGACGTGCCCGGCAGCATCAACAACCTTATGAATCACGCCGCCGACGCCGCGGACGGCATCAAGCAAAATCTGAACGACGACAAGTAATCGCAGACGGGGGCACGCATGGCACGAATCCTGATCGTAGAGGACGAGGAAAAAATCGCCCGCTTTGTGACACTCGAGCTGGAGCACGAGGGCTACCAGGTGGAGCACGCCGCGGACGGCCGCACCGCCGTGGACCTGGCGTTGGAGCGCGACTACGATCTGATTCTGCTCGATGTGCTGTTGCCGCAGCTCAACGGCATGGAGGTCCTGCGGCGCGTCCGCAAGCACAAGGATGTGCCGGTGATCATGGTCACCGCGCGCGATGCCGTGATGGACAAGGTGGCCGGGCTCGATGCCGGCGCCGACGATTACCTGACCAAGCCATTTGCGATTGAGGAGCTGTTCGCACGGATCCGCGTGGCGTTGAAGCGCTCGGAGGCCGTGCGGGCGGCTTCGGGCGTTGGCGGCGCCGGGGCCAGGACGGGCACGGCGAGCGGCGCGGGTGTCGGCGCCGCTGCGGTGCCCCCAGCTGGCGGCTCAGCCCAAGCCGCCGCGCCCTCCCCCGCCACGCTCACCGTGGGCTCGGTCGCGCTCGACCCCGACCGCCGCGAAGTCACGGTCGGCGGCTCGCCCATCGCGCTCACTGCCCGCGAGTTCGACGTCCTCGCCCTGCTTATGGCGCATGCCGAGACCGTGCTCACGCGCGAGCGCATCGCGCACGAAGCGCTGGGCTACGAATACGTGGGCGACACCAACAACGTCGACGTGCACATCGCACACCTGCGTGCCAAGATCGAGGACGCCGGCGGCGCCCGCATCATCCAGACCGTGCGCGGGGTGGGCTATGTCTGCCGCGCGTAACGCCGAGGCCAAGCGCGTCACCTCCATCGCCCGCGCCATCAACTGGAGCTATATGTGGCGCCACTTGATGAGCTACGTCTGGCTCGATCTGCTGCTGATGGTGATTGCGGCGGCGATCCTCGTCTATGGATACAACCAGACGCTGCCCGACGGCGCGTTTGCCGCAGGATGGATCCCCGGCACCACCGTTCACGGCATGTCGCTGACGCCCGCGCGCGGCTGGGACCCGACAACGCTCACCTATACCGTCGAGCTTGCGCGCACCACCAAGACCTTCCCCCTCGCGCAGGACCTCGTCACGCTATGGCCTCTCTACCTTGTCGTTGTGGGTTGGCAGGTCATCAGCGCGCTCAACATGCTCGGCGGCGCCCGCCGCGTGCGCCGCACCATGGCGCCGCTCAACGATCTGGCCCTGCGCGTGGACGAGCTCGGCCGCATGCAGCTCTCCGGCGGCAAGATGGAAACACTGGAGCAGGCCATCGAGCGCGCAAGCGTCGACTCGCCGAGCGTCACTACCGGCGACGCCGACCTGGCAAGCATCGAGGTTGCACTCAACCGCCTACTGCGCCAGATGCAAGAGGCCAAACTGCAGCAAATGCGCTTTGTCAACGATGCGAGCCACGAGCTGCGCACGCCCATCGCGGTGATTCAGGGCTACGTAAACATGCTCGATCGCTGGGGCAAAGACGACCCGGACGTGCTGGCAGAATCTATCGCGTCCCTCAAGGCCGAAAGCGAGCACATGCAAGAGCTCGTGGAGCAGCTGCTGTTTTTGGCGCGCGGCGATGCCGGGCGCACGGTCCTGCGGCGCGCAAATACCAACCTTGCCGCACTGGTCGACGAGGTATGCGAGGAATCGCAGATGATCGATACCGAGCACACGTATCGGCTGGCCTTTGACGCTGCGCTTGTCAGCGACCCGCGCTGCGACGCGCCCGTCGACGTGGCGCTCGTGAAGCAGGCTCTGCGCGTGATCGTGCAAAACGCCGCCAAGTACTCGGATGCGGGAACGACCGTCACATTTGGCGTAGCGCCGGATGCGGGCGCGGGCACGATCGACATAAGCGTTGAGGACGAGGGCATCGGCATGAACCAGGAATCCGCAGCTCACGCGTTTGAACGGTTCTACCGCGCCGACAATGCACGCGATGCCGGCGCACAGGGCTCGGGTCTGGGGCTTGCCATTGCCAAGTGGATCGTCGATAGCCATGGCGGCGTCATTGGCGTGACCTCAGTCGAGGGCGTCGGCAGCCGCTTTACGATTCGCCTGCCGCGCTAGGAAGCCCCTCGGCATAAATAAAGGGATAGGGCCACACGGCCCTATCCCTTTTTGCTAGCTATGGCAGCTTGTGCGCTACTCGCGGCACAGATGCACGGCGAAACCGGCGAACTCGCGCTTAAAGTACACGAGCTTGGTGCTACCGTCGGGCAGCAGAGCGCGCGACTCTTCGTTGACCTCGAGCCCGCGCTCGGCAAACCACTTCTCGGCCGCATCAATGTCGTTGACGGCAAAGCCGATGTGGCCCTTGGTGCCACGACCATTCTGCTTCATGACCTCGACCAGCGAATCGTTAAAGTACGAAACCGGGGTCTCGATAACGGGCAGACCCATCATCGTCGAGAACAGCTCCGCGATCTCCAGGGCGTCTGCCGGGTCGGTGGCGTTAATGCCCACATGGGCAACGCGCATGCCAAAGAGCTCGACCGGATTGGCGTTCTGCTCACTCATGCAGTCAGCGCCTACTGAGCCATGACGTCAAGAACGGCCTTCTCGGCAGCGACGCGGTTCATGCCGGTCATGAAGGGCACGCCGCTCACGTACGGGCAGGTAAGGCCCTCGGGGGCAACGGTGGTGGCGATCAGCAGATCGGCGCCCTCGTCGCAAACGTCCTTGGCCTCGGAGATGGCGCACTGCACGATCTCGTACTTGTCGGCGTAACCGTTGGCGTCGAGCAGGGTGGCGACCTTCTGGGCAACGAGCGTGGAAGTAGCAGCGCCAGCACCGCAAGCCAAAACAATCTTCTTCATAGGTAATGTCTCCCTTCATGGTTTACTTTAGGTAAGTGTACCGCAGCGAGCGATGGCGCTCGGCCTCGATGCGCTTTTATGCCAGTTTGCTTGCACGCCGCGTATAATACATCTAGCACGTGTTGTCATACCGCTCGCTTTACGAGCGACTAAGGACTCTAAAATGCCCGATTCCCGCACCCTCTGGACCGCCGTCGTCATTATTTGTATCGCCATATCGGTGTTCTTTAGCGTAAAAAAACGCACCACGTTTAAGCGCCTGCAACAGCTTATGGCTGCCAAGCAGTGGGACCAGTTCGATCGTTTGCTCGATGGCAAACTCACCAGCATGCTGTACCCGCGCTATAACCGCGACTACCTGCGCCTGAACTCCTATCTGCTGCGCGAGGACCACAAGCGCGCCGACGAGATGTTCGATTTGCTGCTGGGGCTCAACCTGCCCAAAATGCAGCGCGTCGACCTGGTCATTAAGGCCTTTAACTACTACGTTGGCCAGGAGGACCGCAAAAAGTCCAAGGAGCTCCTGCACGAGATCAAGGGCTTTGAGGGCGGTCAGGCCGAGGCAGTTGCGCACGAGTGCCAGCTGATGTACGACACGATGATCCTCAAGCGCCACAACGACATTCCCGAGCTGGAGCGCATGCTCGAGGAGGCCGGCGACGATAGGGTTAAGAGTTGCCGCTTGGAGTACCTGCTGGCCCTGCAGTACAAGAACAAGGGCGACGAGGCAAAGTTTGCCGAGTACTTGGAAAAGTCGGGCCAGCACTCGATGGCCGTCAACGCGTAACGGACGGCTTGTGCTAGACTTCTAATCTCACGGGGGCGTGGCGGAATTGGCATACGCAGGAGACTTAAAATCTCTCGCCGCAAGGATTGTGGGTTCGAGTCCCACCGCCCCTACCACGTAACGCTTACGGGTCCGTATCCCTTTGGGATGCGGACCCGTTTCTTTTGGATGCCGTCAACTGCAGAGCAGCTCATTTGGGACAGGCTTTTTTGACTACTTTATTCCGCCCACCCAATGAACTTCCTCACACATTTTTCGATGGAAAAACGTGGTTATCTCGCACATTTTCCGATGGAAAAACGTGGTTATCTCGCACATTTTCCGATGGAAACGCCCAAATGGCCCTATACTAGCCGAGAGGGTTGGGAGGCAATATGCAACGACAGCTTATGAGTGAACTTATCGCTTGGAAATCAAGGGCGAATCGCAAACCTCTCTTGCTTAAGGGAGCCCGCCAGACAGGAAAGACGTGGCTTCTTAACGAATTCGCAAGTCAGCAGTATCGAAACGTCATTCGTTTTGACTTTATGCTCGAGCCGAGCGCACGTTCGCTGTTCGATGGGGACCTCGACCCCAAGCGCATCATCTCCCAGATAGAACTCCTACGTGGCCAAACCGTAACGCCGGAAGACGCGCTCATCATCTTCGACGAGATCCAAGAGGCGCCACGCGGGATCACCTCGCTCAAGTACTTCAACGAGCTTGCACCCGAATACCACATCGTAGCAGCCGGTTCCTATATGGGCCTCGCGCTCCGACGTGAAAACGAGTCATTTCCCGTCGGCAAAATCGACCAGCTCACTATGCATCCCATGGGGTTTGCCGAGTTCGTTCGCGCCGTCGACGGCAACCCGCTCGCCGACGCCATCCTTGCCGCAGACATGAACCTTCTAGCAAACGTCACCGAAAAGCTCAAGCACTTGCTCAAGGAATACCTTGTTGTCGGTGGTATGCCCGAAGTTGTCTCCGCTTTCGCCGAGACACGCGACTTCATCGAAGCCCGAAGGCTTCAGCAGCAAATCATCGAGGCTTACGAATCCGATTTTGGCAAACATGCACCCGCCCGCATCGTCGAGCGCATGAGGTTGGTTTGGAAATCCCTTCCCGGCCAGCTTGCCAAGGAGAACAAGAAGTTTGTCTATGGCGCCCTTCGCCCCGGAGCGCGCGCACGCGATTTTGAGGAAAGCCTCCAGTGGCTCACGGACTACGGAATCGTTCATAAGGTGCCGCGTGTTTCCGCTCTAAAGGCACCGCTCTCGAGCTACGAAGACCTCTCGGGTTTCAAACTGTTCTGCATCGACGCCGGCATCCTCGGAGCGCTCTCCGGTCTCTCTCCGGCCATCGTTCTTAACGGATCCGCTGTTTTTACCGAGTTCAAAGGTTCGCTGACCGAACAATACGTCGCGCAGGAGCTTTTGCTCCAGGACAAAACTCCCGCGTATTGGTCCTCTACCTCTGGCAATGCCGAAACCGACTTTGCCATCGACCATGCGGGAACCGTGCTTCCGCTTGAGGTCAAGGCGGCAGAGAACCTTAAAGCGAAGAGCCTGAAAATAGCCTGCGAAAAATTCAAACTCGAACGTTGCGTGAGGAGCTCCCTGGCGACATATAGAGACGAGGGCACGCTCGTCAATATTCCGCTTTGGGAAATTGGGCAAATCGACAAACTGGCATAAAGGCTGCGGAGGCGCTCAGCAGGGGCTGTTCCCAGGTGCCGGCAGAAAAGGAACGTCCCCAGGTGCTGGCTGTTGAGTTGCGGTGGAATAGGGACTGTTTGGTGCCCGAAAGGGCGATTTTAGTCCGTATTTCACCGCAACTTATAAGGGGATGGTTAAAGGGTGCTGAGGCTCGGGGTCCAGGCGATGGTGGGAGTCGCGCCGTCGAGGGTCTCGTTGATGGTGGCGGCCATGCCGGCGAGGAGGCTGTTCTCACTTACGGTGAGCGACTCGTAGCCACCGGCACGCATGAGCTCACGGATCACCACGGCGCCGGCCAGAATCACGCCCGCGCGCTTGGGCTGCACGCCCGGCAACGCGGCAATGCCTGCAACATCCAACGCAGACATGTGCTCGATAGCGGCCGAAATCTGCTCCATCGAAAGCTCGCGCAGGTGCACAAAGCTCGAGTCGTACGGCTCCAGTTCGTGGACCAGCGCCACGAGCGTGGTAACGGTACCGCCCACCGCGACGAGGCGCTCGGCGCGCTCAAAGTCGACAGGCAGGCCCTCAAAGTAAGCCCCGAACTGCTCGCCCGCCCATACGCCAGCGGCGGCAAGTTCACTGTCCGTTGGCGGCAGCGCCGAGAAAAACCGTTCCGTCACGCGACGGCAACCGATGTCCAGTGAGCGCGTTCCCTCCAGTGCAAAGACCCCACGCTCAGGCGCATAGACGCCCGTCGCGAGCTCCGTGGAGCCGCCGCCCGAATCGGCGACGATAATGCGTTCACCGGCAAAGTCGTGCGCCACGCCAAAAAATGTCAGGCGCGCCTCAACCTCGCCCGGAATCACCTGCGGTTCGAGCCCCAGCCCGCGCAGGCCGTCCAGCAGCAGCGCGGCATTGGACGCATCGCGCGCGGCACTCGTGCA
>URJD01000096.1 GCA_900548075.1 uncultured Collinsella sp. | reverse complement strand
CGAAGTACGAATCTCGTCGCGGATGGTCACAAAGCCCACGGGCTCGGCCTCGCCCGCCATATCGCCGTCGGGCGTAAAACCGTCTACGCGCGCCACCACGAGCACGCGGCAGGTATCGGCAAGTTCAGCCACGCGGTTCTCGACCTGCGCAAATACACGGTCCGAAAGCACAAACTGCGCCGCGCCCATCACATAGGAGCCCTGCGCAAACGAGGCACCACTCCACTTTTTAGACGACGAGAACGGAATGACCGAGAGCGGCTCGGACACCTCGACCGGACGGTCGGCATAGTAGTTGAGAAGCGCCTGGCAGGTCTCGTTGGCATCCGCCGAAGTCGCACGCGCCACGTTAGCGAGCGCAAAGTCGAGCACCGTGGTATCAACGGGAACGGCAGCCTCCTCCGAGTCCACGCCAAAGCCAACACCCTCAACCGGCAGCGGATAGGTGCCCTCGACCTCCATGCGGCCCGAGGTAATGGTGCCCGTCTTGTCCAGACACAGCACATCGACGCGCGCGAGCGTCTCGATACAGTAGAGCTGCTGCGCGAGCACCTTGCGGCGCGCCAGACGCACCGTGGCGATGGCGAGCACCGACGAGGTCAGCAGCACCAAGCCTTGCGGGATCATGCCCAGCAGGGCACCCACCGTGGACAGCAGCGCCGACGAAGGCACATGGCCAGCCAACAGCTCGGAGAAGCACCACGAAAGCGCGCTATCGCCCGGGGTTCCCGCGGCATCCCACAGCTCGCTCACACTCGAGGCAAACAACGCCAAACCGAGCGGGATCATGATGATGCTCGCAAAGCGCACGATGGCGTTAAGCGCGTTCATGATCTCGGAATTGACCTTTTTGACGTATTTGGCCTCGTTATTGATCTTAGCCACGTAGTT
The DNA here is from genome assembly GCA_900548075.1 of uncultured Collinsella sp. GTDB lineage: Bacteria > Actinomycetota > Coriobacteriia > Coriobacteriales > Coriobacteriaceae > Collinsella. The sequence goes on along the minus strand of URJD01000096.1, from coordinate 6,037 downwards.
GTCGGCGCCGACATGGATCACGCGGGCGCGCAGCAGGCCCGAGTCGATAAAGCTGCCGCTCATGAGCTCGGAACCGGGCTGTTTCTTAATAAGGTCGCTCTCGCCCGTCAGCAAGCTCTCGTTCACGAGCGCCTCGCCCGAAACCACCACGGCGTCAGCGGGAATCTGGTCGCCACGCCCCAGGCGGATGATATCGTCGAGCACGATCTGGTCCAGGTCGAGCTCCACCTCGGCGCCGTCGCGCACCGCAATGGCCTTCTTGGAGGTCAGCAGCGTGAGCTTATCGACCATCTTCTTGGAACGCATGGACTGGATGACGCCAATAGCGGTATTGAGGAACACCACGAACAGGAACGTCAGATTCTTAAACGAACCGGTCAAAATGACCAGGAACGCCAAGATCACGTTGATCAAATTGAACAACGTGCAGAGGTTCTCGATGATGAGCTCTTTGACCGACTTGGTCTTGAGCTCCATGTTGCGGTTGATCTTACCGGCGGCGATGCGCTCCTCGACCTCGGCGGTCGAAAGACCGCGCTCGATATCCGTTGCTGCCATACCACGTCCCATCACGTCGCGTCGGTATAAGAAAAACCGCCCGGACCATGCGAGGTTCGGACGGTCTTACGTTCGATGGTGCCCCATGTTGGATTCGAACCAACGGCCTTCTGCTCCGGAGGCAGACGCTCTAATCCCCTGAGCTAATAGGGCCAACGTTTGGCATTATACCCAAGTGCACCACGGGCTATCAAAATAAAAGAAAAAGCTTTGCAATTCCGAGGAAGACGCGGCGCAACGGCCCACTTTAGAAGGCAAAAGCGAGTCAGATAGTATAAACTCTCATGCACCATATATACACGGCTCGCGATGCGGGCCGTTTTTGCAAGGGTTATCCATCGAGGTGAGAGGCACACCATGATTGCTATTTTAAAGCAGAGCGCCAGCGACGAGGCCGTCAGCCATATCGTCAGCTGGATTGAGAAAAAGGGCCTGAAGACCGACGTCTCGCGCGGCGAGAATGAGACGATCATCGGCCTGGTGGGCGATACGACCAAGATCGACCCGTTCCTGCTCGAGTCCATGGACGTCGTCGAGCGCGTGCAGCGCGTCTCCGAGCCGTTCAAGCGCGCCAACCGCAAGTTCCACCCCGAGGACTCCGTCATCGACTGCGGCCACGGCGTCAAGATCGGCGGCAATCAGTTCCAGGTCATCGCCGGCCCGTGCTCCGTCGAAGGCGAGAATCTCATCCGCATCGCCCGCCGCGTGAAGGCCGCCGGCGCCACGATGCTGCGCGGCGGTGCCTACAAGCCCCGCACCTCCCCCTACGCCTACCAGGGCATGGGCCCCGCCGGCCTCGACCTGCTGTGCGAGGCGTCTGCCGAGCTCGATATGCCGATCGTCACCGAGATCATGGACCCACGCGACGTGCAGGTCTTCTTGGACAAGAAGATCGACGTCATGCAGATCGGCGCCCGCAACGCCCAGAACTTCCCCCTGCTCAAGGAGGTCGGCAAGACGCAGACCCCGATTCTGCTCAAGCGCGGCATGTCCGGCACGATCGACGAGCTGCTCATGGCCGCCGAGTACATCATGAGCGAGGGCAACGACAACGTCATTCTGTGCGAGCGCGGTATCCGCACCTTCGAGACCCGCACCCGCAATACCTTCGACCTCAACGCCGTGCCGGTGCTGCACCACCTGTCGCACCTGCCCGTCGTCGCCGACCCCAGCCACGCCACCGGTTACACCCGCTACGTTGAGCCCATGGCGCTCGCCGCGACCGCCTGCGGTGCCAACGGCCTGGAGATCGAGGTCCACGACGAGCCGAGCCGCGCCTGGTCCGACGGCGCCCAGGCCCTCACCCCCGATCAGTTCGACGACACCATGCGCCGCATCCGAGCCATCCGCGAGGTTGTCTGCCAAGAGACCATGGAGTAGCCCATGGGTACGGTGAGAAACGCGCGCGTTAACCAGGGCGGCCCCAAGTGCGCCGGCATCGTCGGCCTTGGCCTCATCGGCGGCAGTTTTACCCGCGGCTATGCGCAGGCGGGCGTTCGCGTGCTGGCCTGGGACCCCGATGACGATGTCATGACGGCCGCCAGCATGGGCACTGTCGCCGGAGAGCTCAACGACAAGACACTCGGCGAATGCGACATCATCGTCCTGGCTTGCTACCCCGAGGCATGCATCGAGTGGCTCGAGGCGCACGCCCAGGCGCTCGCCGACGCCACCGACACCGACGCCATCATGGGTCCCGTGGTGATCGACACGGTGGGCGTCAAGGGCATCGTGTGCGAGCGCGCCTTTGAGCTTGCCCGCGATAACGGCTTTTACTTTGTGGGCGCGCACCCCATGGCGGGCACCCAGTTCTCGGGCTACGCGCACTCCCGCGCCGACCTGTTCCAGGGCGCTCCCCTGGTGCTCGTTCCGCCCGCGGTAGACGATGCGCTCAAGCTGGAGCTTTTGGGCCAGGTGCGCGAGATGGTGCGCCCCTTGGGCTTTGGCAAGTTCAGCGTGACCAGCGCCGCCGAGCACGACCGCGTCATCGCCTTCACGAGCCAGCTTGCGCATGTGGTATCCAACGCCTACGTCAAAAGCCCCACTGCCCAGGTCCACCACGGCTTTTCGGCAGGTAGCTACCGCGATCTCACCCGCGTGGCGCACCTCAATCCTCAGATGTGGTCCGAGCTTATGATCGACGACGCCGATGCGCTCGCCTTCGAGATCGACCACCTGATCGAATCGCTCGGCGCCTACAGCCGCGCCCTTAAGGACCGCGACCAGCGCTATCTGGAGAATCTCCTTGCCGAGGGCGACCGCATCAAGCGCGCGCTCGACGACGATGCCTCCCACTAGACCACCTAACACGCCAGGTCGAAAGGACCATAGCTTATGGCGATTACCATCGATATCGACACCGCACGCCCCTACCAGGTGCATGTTGGCACGTTTTTGCTGGAGCAGGCGGGGCCGCTCGTGCGCGCCACTGCCGGCGGCACCAAGGCCGTCATCGTGACGGACACCAACGTGGGCCCGCTCTACCAGATGCCCGTTAAGCAGAGCCTGGAGGCTGCGGGCTACGAGGTGAGCATCTGCACCTTCGAGGCCGGCGAGACCCATAAGCGCGCCGAGACCTACGTTGCCATTTTGGAGTTTGTGGCCGAGCACGAGCTTTCGCGCTCCGACGTGATCGTGGCGCTCGGCGGCGGCGTCGTGGGCGACGTGGCGGGCTTTGTGGCCGCCACCTACATGCGCGGCTGCAAGTTTGTGCAGATCCCCACGAGCCTGCTCGCCATGGTGGATTCGTCGGTGGGCGGCAAGACCGCCATCGACCTGGCTGCCGGCAAGAACTTGGCCGGCGCCTTTTGGCAGCCGAGCGTGGTTATCGCCGACGTGGGGTGCCTGGCCACCCTCACACCCGAGCAGTTCGCCGACGGCTGCGGCGAGGTCGTCAAGCACGCCGTGATCGCCGACCCCGAGCTGTTCGCCGAGCTGGAGAAGACCCCGCTCACGCTGGAGCTGCTCAACCGCGATGTGGCCCGCGTAGCACTCATCATCGCCCGCAATATCGACATCAAGCGCGCCGTGGTCGTCGCCGACGAGCGCGAAACCAACCAGCGCAAGCTCCTCAACTTTGGACACAGCGCCGGACACGCCGTCGAGGCCTGCGAGCACTTTGAGCTCGGACACGGCAACTGCGTGTCGATCGGCATGGGCATCATCACGCGCGCCGCGGCCCTGCACGGCGTCTGCGATGCTGCACTGCCCGGTCGTATTGAGGAGCTCTGCGCCCGCCATGGTCTCAAGACCCGCTGCGACTTGGATGTCGACGCAGTCTTTGCCGAAGCGCTCCACGACAAAAAGCGCGCGGGTGACACCATCGACCTGGTAATTCCGCACGACATTGGCCGTTGCAGCATCGACCGCACGCCGCTTTCCACCTTCCACGATCTACTTGCCGAGGGCCTCGGCCAGAAGGGAGACGCATCCGCATGCTAGCCCGCATCACCCCGTCCCCGCTCAAGGGCACCGTTCCCGCCATCGCGTCCAAGTCGATGGCACACCGCCTGATCATCTGCGCCGCGCTTGCCAACGGCGAGACGCACGTCGCCTGCAACACCACCTGCGCCGACATTGAGGCCACGGTGCGCTGCTTGACGGCACTGGGTGCGCGCATCGAGACCGTCGAGGACGGCTTCCAGGTTCACCCCACCATGAAAAGTGTTGAGTTTGGCCTGCTCAAGGCACTTGCCGGTGGCACGCTCGACTGCGGCGAGAGCGGATCCACCCTGCGCTTCATGCTGCCCGTAGCCTGCGCGCTGGGCGCCGACGCCACCTTTGTTGGTCAGGGTCGCCTGGGCGCCCGCCCACTCTCCCCGCTCTCCGACGAGATCATCGCCGCCGGCTGCGACCTGCAGGGTCTGGGCGGCTTTCCGCTCAAGACGAGCGGCCGCATGCGCCCGGGCACGTTTGTGCTGCCGGGCAACGTGAGCTCACAGTATATCTCGGGACTGCTGCTGGCAGCCCCGCTGCTGGCACAGCCCTCGTGCGTGCAGGTGACCGGCCTTATCGAGAGCCGCCCCTACATCAACCTGACGATTCAGGCCATGAAGGCCTTTGGCGTCGAGGTCAACGTTGAGCGCGTACCGGCTAAGGACGGCCAGCCCGAGGTCACGAACTTCCGCGTGAACAGCGGCTCGTACCGCACGCCCGGCAGCGTAGCCGTCGAGGGCGACTGGTCCAACGCCGCCTTTTGGCTGTGCGCCGGCGCCATCGGCAGCGACCCCATCACCGTCGAGGGCGTGTCGCTGAGTTCCGCACAGGGCGACCGCAACGTGCTCGCCGCGCTCTCGCGCTTTGGCGCCCGCATCGTGCGCTCCACCAACGCCGCCACCGTCCAGTCCGACAAGCTCGCCGGCTTTGAGATGAGCGCGCACGACATTCCGGACCTGGTGCCCGTCATCTCGGCCGTAGCATCGCTGGCTCAGGGCCGCACGTTCATCCGTGACTGTGCACGCCTACGCATCAAGGAATCTGACCGTCTGGCCACCACCACCCGCGAGCTCACCGCGCTGGGCGCGCAGGTGCGCATTGCCGGCGATGACCTCATCATCAAGGGTGTCGATGCCTTCACCGGCGGCGAGGTCGATTCGCACAACGACCATCGCATCGCTATGATGGCCGCCATCGCCGCGAGCCGCGCCACCGGCGAGGTCGTAATCCACGGCGCCGAGGCCGTCAACAAGTCCTATCCCGATTTCTTCGACCACTACCGCCTGCTGGGCGGCAAGGTCACGCTCGAGGAGGAATAGCATGTCCTCGACCTTTGGCAACGTCTTGCACTTAAGCATCTTCGGCCAGTCGCACTCCCCCGCCATCGGCTGCTCCCTCGATGGCATTCCGGCGGGCATCGCCGTGGACCAGGAGAAGCTGCAGGCCTTCCTTGACCGTCGCGCCCCCGGTCGCGACGAGACCGCGACCAAACGCCGCGAGGCCGACGCCGCCCACATCATCGCCGGTATTGTCGATGGACATACCACCGGAGCGCCCATTGCAGCGATTATCGAGAACACCAACACGCGCTCCAAGGATTACTCCGAGCTGCGCCGCAAGCCCCGCCCCGGGCACGCAGACTTTCCGGCGCGTGTGAAGTACCACAACATGCACGACGTCGCCGGCGGCGGGCATTTCTCCGGCCGCCTAACGGCACCCCTGTGCATCGGCGGCGGCATTGCGCTGCAGGCACTCGAGGCACGCGGCATTAAGGTCATGGCGCACGTCGCGCAGATCGGCGGCATCTCCGACCTGCCGATGGACGATATGGTCTATCGCGAGGCCGACCGCAAGGCGATCCTTACGAACGATCTGCCGTGTATTGACGCCGCTGCAGCCGGCCGCATGCGCGAGGAGATCCTAGCCGCGCGCGACGAACTCGACAGCATCGGCGGCATCGTGGAGTGCGGCATTTACGGGCTTCCTGCGGGCATCGGCGACCCCATGTTCGACGGCATCGAGAACCGCATCGCGCAGATCGCGT
>URJD01000095.1 GCA_900548075.1 uncultured Collinsella sp. | reverse complement strand
ACCGTGCAGGGCAAGGGCTGCTTTGTCGCCGAGGGCAACCAAGAGCTCTTGCGCGAAAACCAGCTCTGCCATATCGAAGATCTGCTTGCGAAAGCGGCAAGCCAAGCCGAAACCCTGGGCGTCACGCGCGACAAACTGCACGAGATGCTCGACCTGGTGGCCCCCGAAACCATGCAGTAGCCATCTGCAAGAAAGGCTATACCATGCAAAACTTGCTAGAACTCAAAGGCATCTCACGCACTGTAAGCGACCGCTTTTCGCTGCGCGACGTCACGCTTGCCGTGGAGCCCGGCCAGATCGTCGGCTTTGTTGGTGCCAACGGTGCTGGCAAAACAACGACGATTCGAGCTGCTCTCGGGCTTATAAAGCTCGATGCCGGCGAAGTGAACCTGTTTGGGCAACGCTGTGGCGCCGACGCGCCCGATGAGTTGCAACGCCATCTACGCTCCCGCGTCGGTCTTGTCCTGGACACGTGCCCCTTCCCCTCCACGCTCAAAGTGGGCCAGATCGAGTCGCTCGTAGGCCCGGCGTACCCCACGTGGGACCGCGAAACGTTCGCCGGATTCATCAACCGATTTGACCTCGATCCCAAGACAAAGGTCAAGGACCTCTCCCGCGGCATGGGCATGAAACTGCAGCTTGCCTGTGCACTCAGCCACAATGCCAAGCTGCTCGTTTTGGACGAAGCCACCGCGGGCCTCGATCCCATGGCACGCGAGGAACTGCTTGATGAGCTGCTTGCCTTTGTCGCCGACGGCCAGCACAGCGTGCTGCTCTCGAGCCACATTACGTCCGACCTCGATCGCACCGCTGATCGCGTCATCTGCATCGATAATGGCGCGATTATTTTTGACCTGCCGCGCGAGGACATTACCGACCGCGCCGGCATCGCCCACTGTACCCAAGCACAGGCTGCCGGGCTTATGACTTGCGTCGAAGGTGCCCATGCCACCCGCCACGCCTACAGCGTGGACGTGCTCGTGCCCAACCGTCGCGAAACGCTCGAGGCCTTTCCCGAGATTCCCTGCGACCGGGCAACCATTGATGACTACCTGCGCCTCACGCTGAAAGGGGCTTCGAAATGAAACGTGCCTTTATGTCCGAGCTCGCCATCGCTCGCTCGCTTATCCCGAGTATTGCGGGCGTCGGCTTGTTCATCTTCGTTGTGCTGACGCTCGCCAACGCGTCGGATGGCGATTCCGGTATGAGCGCCGGCGCCTGCGCCGTCAGCGCCATGTCACCCATCATAGTCATGAACTCACTGGCCGGTTTCGACAATCAAAACGGTTGGGAGCGCTACCGGGCAACGCTGCCCTTCTCGCGCAAAGACATCATCTGCGCACGCTACCTGAGCGTTATTGTCTTCTCGGCCATCATGGCCTGCGCCGCCGTGCTTTTGAACATCATCGCCCTTCCGTTCTTCAACAGCGCGGGCGTGGCCTCGACAGGACAAACCATCTTTGAGATCGCAATTGCCTCGGCAGCATCGATGCTCATCTCCCTCATGATGGTGTTCTTGGCACAGCCGCTGTTCTTCCGATTTGGACACATGGAGGCACTGCGCCTATCCGTTGGCCTGTTTGCCCTACTCGGATGCCTTACCATGGCAGCGCTGAGCTCCTCCAACCCCATCAGCAACTGGCTTATGTCGATTGCCGGGGCGAATCCCGATCCTGCCGTCCTAGGCTGTCTGTGTGCAGGAATTGCCGTACTGGCGCTCGCACTATGCGCAATCAGCTGCACCGTCAGCACCAAGGTTTATCGAGTACGCGATCTGTAATCGACAGCTAAAAAAGCTTAGGTGGTACCCCGCTTATTTTTTCAATGAAACAAGGCAGCATAGCGTCACCACCGCCCCTCACAGCAGGCCGTCTAGTTCTTGGCAACCAAAAAGACACCGTCAGCATATCGAAGGTGAATACTTTTCCGAGAAGTGAACGAGTAAAAACAGTGCCCTGTAGCATCGACAATTTTAAGGACTCAATTCCTGCGGTTTTTGTCTAAGAATCCTGCAGTTCTGTTCGAAAAAAGTGTGCATGTTCCAGGGGTCCAGATTTACTCGTTCACTTCGCGGAAAACCATTCACCTTCGATTCGAGCCTTAACCAAATGTCCTCTCGAACTATGGCCCCTGTCTCACCACAGCGATATCAAAGCTTCATGCCGGGACGGTATCATCGGACGAGCGCCGTAAATCTGGCGCGGTCGTTCTTTGGGGAGGCATTTCACCCGTGTCGTGGGTCGCAGCAGCATTTGTGTCGGCTTTCTTTGCCGGCATCACATCTGTCCTGGCCAAATGCGGCATCAAGCAGACCGACTCCGATGTCGCAACGGCCATTCGCACCTGCGTGGTGCTCGTTTTCGCCTGGGCAATGGCGGGCATTTCTGGATCCATTGGAACCATCGGCAGCATCGAACCCAGATCTTGGCTCTTTCTCGTCCTCTCGGGACTCGCTACCGGTGCTTCGTGGATCTGTTACTTTAAGGCGTTGGGCATCGGAGACGTCAATAAGGTCGTACCGGTCGACAAGATGAGCACCGTACTCGCCGCACTGATCGCCATCGTGCTTTTTGGCGAGACGAGCAACCTTGCGGTTAAGCTCGTGGGAACCGCTGTCATCACCCTCGGCACGTTTTTATTGATCGAGAAGAAGCAGTCTGCCGGACCCGAGCAGCAGCAAGACCGGACCTGGCTCGCTTACGCCCTCGGCGCCGCCGTGTTCGCGGCGCTCACGTCCATCCTTGCCAAGGTTGGCATCGAAGGCGTCGAGTCAAACCTGGCCACGGCAATCCGCACCTGCGTGGTACTGGTTATGGCATGGGCGATCGTGGCAGCCAAGGGAAAACTGGATCAGGTCGCGCACGCTGACCGGCGCGAACTCACATTTCTCGCAACATCGGGCATCGCGACCGGAGCATCGTGGCTGCTCTATTACTACGCCATCGCCACAGGCCAGGTGAGCGTCGTGGTGCAGATCGACAAACTATCGATTGTCGTATCAGTACTATTTGCGCGCCTGACATTCAACGAAAAACTCTCACGACGCAGCGCCATCGGTCTCGCCCTCATCGTACTGGGCACCGCCGCGCTCGCAGTTTGGAAGTAGCGCGGCCAGCAGCCGCTACATCCTCACACCTGGCTTGGGATGCCTGTACTGACCGTGGGATGCCGTGCGCTTACCGTGCGAGATGGCAAATTTGGGACAACAGTGCAGGCAACGAAGGCAGGCTGCGCACTCCGGCTTTGTCCAGACGGGAAGGCCGTCGCGCATCTCAATCGCCGCCATGGGGCAGCGCTTGGCACACAGGCCGCAGCCGATGCAACGATCGGCATCGACGGCAAACTTGCTCGTCTGTTGCATGCGCGGCAGCCCAATTGCGTGATACGCGCACGATGCAAACAGAGGCACGCGATGGCGCATCATGTTGCCCGTGCGGCGTGCCCGCACCGCCTCGATCACGGCATCAATCTGCGCCTCGGCAGCTCTATTGACACCCTCAACCTTTTGAGGGTCAGACAGGTCGAAAACAGGCGTCCAGGTATCGGGCATCTTGACGCTCATCGCCGCATCTAACTCGAGCCCACGCTCGTGTAGCAGATCGCGGGCGAACTTGGCCGATTGCCCGGTCGTCGAACCATATGTCGAGACATAGAACGTATAGGGGCGCTCGCCGCCCTTTGTGCCGGCAGCAACCGATAGGTCGACAGTCTTCAAAAACTCGATCATTGGCGTCGGCAAGCCCCAGGCGTATACCGGGGCGACAAACCCCAGCCGACAGGGGCCTTCCATCACAGCAAGGTGAAGGATCTCGGCATCAAAGCGCTCAATCGACATAACTTTGTCGCTTGTCGCCGCTGCAATGCGACGCGCCACATGCTCGCTGTTCCCTGTCGCGCTAAAGTACAGGATCATCTTGTACCCCTGGAATTGACTCGTGAAAAACCGCGCTACTTGCGCAGCGGCTTGGGCAGTGGAATGCCGGCGGCGATGACGGCCGCGATGATCATGCAGACGATACCCTTGAGTGGGAAGCACATGAGCAGCAGGCCCACGACCATGACCGGCTGACGCATGACCGCACCCATCGTCGATGCCGTGCAGACGGCGACGCAAAAGACCGGATCTGCGCCGGTGAGGATGGCAAGGCCATAGCCCAGGCTTACGCCCGAGAAGATAACCGGGAAGAAGTGACCGCCGCGCCAACCAAGGTTGATGAGGGCGGGCGTCAGCATGGCCTTAACAAGACCGGTCGCGATAAGCACGCCAGCGGGAATGGTCAGATAGGTTTCCATGAGCACGTCGGCCTGGGTCTCGCCGGCAAACATGGTATAGGGCAGGACCGTGCCACAGATGGCGAGTGCCAAACCGGCCAGCATGGCCTTGACGACAGGACGCTCCCCTATTGCATGGGACAGTGCCTCGCATGCATGCTCAGAGACAAAGTACAGCCAGCCGCAGACGGTGCCGATCAACGACAGAGGGACGAGCCAGGTAAGCTCTAGGTTGCCCACCTCGGCGGACTCGAACCTGGGCATGCCCATGCCGCCGCCCACAAGCTGTCCAAGCAGCAGGTAGGTGCCCAGACCGCCGGCAATCGCAATACCGTAGACCACCGTCTTTTGCGCCTTGGGCAGCTTGATGATGATCTCGCCGGACGCGGACTCATCGTCGGCGTCTTCACCCTGGCCGTCGGTGCTACCGGCAAGCGGCGCCACAAAGCCAAAGACGGGCGCGGTAAAGAGCGCCGTCAGGGCAGCCTGGGTGCCCAGCAACGTGAGCTCCCTAAACTCAGCGCCAAAGCGACGCATGCGGTCGCCGACCCAGCTGCACAGACCGGCGATAACGCCGGTCAGGCCGGCCTCCGGTCCAATGCTTCCGCCAAACAGCAGCGGCAGCAATGCCGCGAGCGAAAGCTTGCCCAGGTTGTCGTACGGGTAGCGCCCATCGCGCTTTACCTTGGCCATCACCTGGTTGAGGTCATCGGTCTTGGTGCCTGTCATCTTTTCGTACAGACCGATTAACAGGCCGCCCAGCAGGCAGACAAAAAACGGGTACGGCAGAAAGCCAAACGGGCCGCTGGCAAGCTCGGGCGAAGCGACGCCCAGCGCGTGCGGAATCTCGGTCCATAGATAGTCGATACCGTGCTCCATCGCAAAAAAGAACAGCCAGACCGCGGCACCTGCGAACGCACCGGTCACGGCAACGCTAACTAAAAACAGCGCGCGGTTTGTGGGTTTGGCAAGGTTGTCCATCGGGTCCTCCCGCGGTCAAAGTCGACATAGTTACGTTTTATTGTAGAGCGGGCGTTGCCCGAACGAGCCAACCATCTGCGCTGCAAACGGCACCATTGGGAGCCATAGTGGGGCAGGCTCAAGACTTATCCGTTGATAATCGAGGCAATCTCGCGCAAATCGTCAGCAAAGTAGATGCCGTGCTGGCGCCTCGGGCTCGAAAGCCCTTTATCAATCATGTGCCCGAGCAGCGCCTTGAGGTCGTTGTAGTAACCGTCCAGGTTATACAGGATGCACGGAGCACTCAGGTGCCCCAACGACACCGCGGACATGACCTCGGCAATCTCCTCAAGCGTGCCCGTCCCGCCGGGAAAGGCGATGAACGCATCGCCGAGCTCGATCATCTTGGCTTTGCGCTCGGCCATATCGCTCGTCACGATAAGGTCGTCGATACCGTCATGCTGAAACTCGGCCTCGATAAAAAAGCTCGGCTCAACACCCGTCACATGTCCACCTGCCTCGAGCACGCTATCGGCGAGCGCACCCATCAGGCCCGACTTGGACCCGCCGTATACCAGCGCGTGTCCGTTGGAGCCAATCCAGTTGCCCAGCTCCTGCAGCGCGGGCAGAAACGCTGGGTCGTTACCAACGCTGGCACCCAGATACACGGTGATATTCATATTCAGTCCCCCCAATCGTGACGCGCGGCGCCCGTTCTAGCGTTGGCGGCGGCGATATTCGCGCACGCGGCGCGACAGGTCGGCGAGCTCGTCACGATCGAGCTCCTCCAAATGCTCAAGATCGTCCATAAAGCGCGCCATGGTGTCCTTTTGGCGCAGCTTGATGAGCGTATTGCAGTAGTTCACCGCCACGCCCGTAAGCATGGCGATATAGAAGATACTGATGACGCTTAGGATGACGGTAATGCCGCGGGCAACCGGCGTTTCTGCCGGGATATCGCCAAAGCCGATCGTCGAGACCGTCTCAAAGCTAAACCACAGGCCATCACCAAAGGTGAGGGTCGTAGGCTCGGACAGCCAGACAGCCGTCGAGCACAGCAGGTAAAAGATAAGAAACAGGCCCGTGATGCGTGCAAAGCCAGCCTGTCGCAGCACATCGGCAAGCGTCCTGAGCTTTTTCATCGCGACCCCTTCCACGGACAACCAATCACGTTCGCTCGGTATTGTCCCACGCCTCCCCAGCAAACGGAACTAGTCATTGGGGACGTTCTTAAATGACTAGTCAAACAAGAACGTCCCCAATGACTAGTCGTTTAAGAACGTCCCCGATGACTGCCGGGCGGGAGCGTTTAGCGGTACAGCTGCCGACTGGGCAGGCTGAGCTGGTATCCTTATGCGGTATTGTCTCGATTCGTTAGGATTGCATGTGAGAGCTGCCACTGTCCTTCGTTCAGTTATATGTCGCGCCCTGGCCATTGTGCTTGCCGCGCTTGCCGCACTGAGTTCCATCGCGCCTGTCCAGGCTTTTGCCGATGACTCTAGTCAGCCAGTCAAGACGGTCCGCGTCGGCTGGCTCGTCAACAACGAGGGCTTCCAGAACGGCACCCCCGGCGAGCGTCTCTCGGGATGGGGTTACGAGTACCTCCAGACCCTGTCGTACTACACGCCCGGCTGGCGGTACGAATACGTCTCCGGCACCTTCACCGAGCTTATGGACATGCTCGAGGCAGGCGAGATCGACCTCATGCCCAACATCTCCTACTCCGAGGAACGCGCCCAAAAGCTGCTCTTTTCCTCGAACCC
>URJD01000094.1 GCA_900548075.1 uncultured Collinsella sp. | reverse complement strand
CCAAGGACGTCAACGTGTACTATGGCGACCACCATGCGCTGCACGATACGTCGCTCGACTTTCACAAGGGCGAGATCACGGCGCTCATCGGGCCTTCGGGCTGCGGTAAGTCGACCTTCTTGCGTAGCCTCAACCTCATGAATCGCGAGATTCGCGGCTGCCGCGTGGAGGGCGAGATCAATTACCGTGGGCGCAACGTGAATACCAAGACCGAGAACACCTACGAGCTGCGTCGCTCCATTGGCATGGTGTTCCAACAGCCCAACCCGTTCCGCAAGTCCATTCGCGACAACATCACGTTTGCGCCTAAGCGCCACGGCATCACCGACCGCGACGAGCTCGACCGCATGGTCGAGGAAAGCCTGCGTGGCGCGGCGCTTTGGGACGAGGTCAAGGACAAGCTCGACAAGAGCGCCTATGCGCTTTCGGGTGGTCAACAGCAGCGTCTGTGCATTGCGCGCACGCTGGCGCTCAACCCCGACGTGATCCTGTTTGACGAGCCCTGCTCGGCGCTCGACCCCATCTCGACGCTGGCGATCGAGGACCTTATGTCGTCGATTGTGGCCGAGCGCGCCATCGTCATCGTGACGCACAACATGGAGCAGGCGTCGCGCGTGTCCAACCGCACGGCGTTCTTCTACATGGGCGATATGGTCGAGTACGACGAGACCGACGAGATTTTCCAACGGCCCAAGGATAAGCGGCTGAATGATTACCTCACCGGCATGTTCTCCTAGTCCGGGACATGCTTGAGGCCCGCGGCGGCCACGGTTGCCGCGGGACTGATTGGAGAGGCGGGTCATCTCTTTTGGGAGATGGCCCGCCTTTTTGTGTCGTGTGCGCCCCGCCTTTTCGCTGCTATCATGGACAACGTTGAATTTCTACGAAGGAGCAGGGCACATGGCGATTCTTTTGGGATGCGATTCCGTCAGCCTAGAGTTTCCCACCAAGCATATTTTCGATAGCGTGACGCTCGGCGTGGGCGAGGGTGACCGCATTGGTATTGTCGGTAAAAACGGCGACGGCAAGTCGACACTGCTGAGCGTGCTCGCCGGCACGCTGGAGCCCGATGACGGACGCGTGACGCACCGCCGCGGCACGACGATTGGATTGCTCGGCCAAAAGGATAACCTGGTCGATACCGACACCGTGCATCATGCCGTCGTCGGTGACACGCCCGAATACGAGTGGGCCTCGAGCCCGCGTACGCGCCAGATTCTGGCCGGCCTTATTAGCGATGTGCCCTGGGAGGGCACGGTGGGCGAGCTTTCGGGCGGCCAGCGCCGTCGCGTGGACCTCGCGCGCCTGCTGATCGGCGACTACGACGTGCTCATGCTCGACGAGCCCACCAACCACCTGGACATGCGCACCATCAACTGGCTCGCGCGTCACTTAAAGGCCCGCTGGCAGCGCGGCCAGGGCGCGATGCTTGTGGTCACGCACGACCGCTGGTTCTTGGACGAGGTCTGTACCAGTATGTGGGAGGTCCACGACGGCCAGGTCGATCCCTTCGAGGGCGGTTACTCCGCATATATCCTGCAGCGCGTGGAGCGCGACCGCATGGCCGCGGTTACCGAGGAGCGCCGTCGCAACATGGCGCGCAAGGAGCTTGCATGGCTCTCCCGCGGTGCCCAGGCTCGTTCTACCAAGCCCAAGTTTCGCGTGGATGCCGCTCGCGAACTCATCGCCGACGTGCCGCCCGTACGTGACGAGCTGGAGCTCAAGCGCCTAGCCGTGAGCCGCCTGGGCAAGCAGGTTATCGATGTGGTCGACGTGGACGCCGGCTATGCGGATACCGATGGCGCGCCCAAGCAGGTGCTCACCGATGTGACCTGGCTTATTGGCGCGGGCGACCGCTATGGCCTTTTGGGCGAGAACGGCGCCGGCAAGTCCACACTGCTTGACGTGATTCAGGGCAAGATCGCGCCCCTGCGCGGCCGTGTAAAGATTGGCCAGACAGTGCGCTTTGGCGTGCTGTCGCAGCAGCTCGAGGAGCTCGAACCCTACATGGGCGACACGATCCGCGAGGTGCTCAGCAACTATAAGAAGTACTACGTCATCGACGGCAAGGAGACTTCGCCTGAGAAGCTTTGCGAGCGCCTGGGCTTTACGACCCAGCAGCTCTGGAGCCGCATCGGCGATCTTTCGGGCGGCCAGCGCCGTCGCCTGTCGCTGCTACTGACAATCCTGGACGAGCCCAACGTGCTCATCCTGGACGAGCCCGGCAACGACCTGGATACCGACATGCTGGCGATTGTCGAGGATCTGCTCGACGGCTGGCCCGGCACGCTGATCCTGGTGACGCACGACCGCTTCTTGATGGAGCGCGTGACCGACCAGCAGTGGGCGCTGCTCGACGGCCACCTGACGCATATGCCCGGTGGCGTGGACCAGTACCTTCGCCTGTGCAACGCTACCGCCGAGGGCGAGCCCGTGGGCGCACCAAGCGCCAAGACCGGCACGTTCGACACCGGTACGGCGGCGGCTGCTTCCGACAAGCCCAAGTCGAGCGGTCAGCCCAACGGCCTGTCCAACGCCGAGCGCCAGAAGCTCCGCCGCGAGGTGAGCTCACTCGAGCGCAAGATGGAGACGCAGCGCGCCCGCGTGGAGGAGGCCGAGGCCGCGATGGCCCAGGTAGACCCCACCAACTACACGGCGCTGGGCGAGCAGCAGGCAAAGATCGACGAGGCTCACGCCGCCATGGACGAGTTGGAGATGGCGTGGCTCGAGGCGAGCGAAAAGCTCGAGGGCGAGGAGTAGACGAGGATGATCAAAGCCGCGTTTTTCGATATCGACGGTACGCTGCTGAGCTTTAAGACCCACCGGATTCCGGCGTCGGCGCAGCAGGTGCTCGTCAGCTTTCACGAGCAGGGGATTGCGTGCGTGATCGCCACGGGTCGCCCGACCTACCAGATGCCCGATTGGCTGTTCGACTTGGGTTGGGATGCGTACATTACGCTTTCGGGCCAGCACTGCTTTGATGCCGAGGGCGTCTACCGCAGCTGCCCGATCGATCCGGACGACGTCGCGGTGATTGTGGACCAGGTGGCGCAGGGGCGCTACGACTCGCTGTGCATGCAGGGCGAGAACTCGTTTGTGAACCGCCTGTCCGAGCGCGTAGTGACGGCCGGCAGCAACGCGGGGATTGTTTACCACGAGGAGCCGTTTGAGCACGCCTTTGACGCGCCGGTCTATCAGTTCTGCGCCTTCGTGGACCCTGCCGACGAACATATCGTGACCGACGCCGTGTCGCATTCGCTCACCACGCGCTGGTGCGATCTGTTCTGCGACATTATTCCCGCTAACGGCGGCAAGGACCTGGGCGTGGCGGCGACGCTGGAGCGCCTGGGCATCGACGCGAGCGAGGCGATTGCCTTTGGCGACGGCGAGAACGACCTGTCGATGTTCTCGGCCGTGGGTACAAGTGTGGCCATGGGCAACGCGCAGGATACCGTGAAGGCCGCAGCGACCTACGTAACGACCGCCGTGGACGACGACGGCATCTACAACGCCGCGAAGCACTTTGGCCTGATCTAGCTTCGGGCCGGCACCCGGCACTTGGGGACGTTCCTTTTCGGCCGGCACCTGGGGACACCCCTGCACGCGTCATGCGCCACGTGCCTCGCGCCGGGGTGCTGCGCTTCGCCCGCGCGTTTTGTGAAACACGGCTAACTTTTTGGTCAATGTAGTAAGACATGGGCAACTTTTGCGGTAAAGTAAGCCAAGGAAAGTATCCAAAGGCTAACTAGCAATCATCGCGAAAGGCGGCCCATGGCCCTACGTGAATCCGGAGAAGACTACCTCGAATCGATCTACGTTCTGTCGCAGCGCCAGGGCATCGTGCGCTCGATTGACGTCGCAGAGTATCTCGGCGTGACCAAGGCAAGCGTTTCCAAAGCCATGGCGACGCTGGAAAGCAACGGCTATGTCGAAATGGGCAAGCGCGACGTTCATCTGACGGAGCGTGGTCTGGAGGTCGCTCGTCAAATGTGGGAGCGTCACTGCTTTTTCGTGGGGCTGCTGGAGGATGCGGGTGTTTCGGCTGAGGTCGCGTCGCAAGAGGGCTGCCACATGGAGCACTGCCTAAGCGAGGAAAGCTTCGAGAAGCTGAGGGCGATGCTGGGACGGGACGGTGCTTCGGCGCCAACAATGACCGACTAGCACTCCCGCAGTGGCGCGCCTCCCGCGCCGGAACGGCGCGGGACAGCGACCGAGACGAGTGGTCCCACCAACTAAGTCCAACTCAGACAAGGAACCCCACCAGCAAGCGATGCCCAAGAACCGCCAGCTGTGTCAACGCAGGTCGGGACCGGGCTTGGTTTTGAAAACACTCCGCAGCGCGAGGCCCGTCTTTCCGTTGCTCCGCAGGAGCAGGATAGACGGGCCTCATGCGCGAGGACGTTTTCAAAACCAAGCCCGGCCCCGACCGGACAGACCACAAACACTACAGGTTCTTGACACCCATCGCGCGCATGGCGTTCAGGATGGCGATGATCGCTACGCCCACGTCGCCGAACACAGCAAGCCACATGTTGGCGATGCCGAGCGCCGCAAGCACCAATATCAGCAGCTTAATGCCCAGCGCAAAGATGATGTTCTGCCAAACAATCGCCATGGTCTTGCGCGCCACGCGGATCGCGCGGGAAATGTTGGACGGCTTGTCGTCCATGAGTACAACGTCGGCGGCCTCAATTGCGGCGTCGGAACCCATGGCGCCCATGGCAATGCCAACGTCTGCGCGGGTGAGCACGGGCGCATCGTTGATGCCGTCGCCGACAAAGGCGAGCTTGCCCTTGCCCGATTCGGCTGCCAGCAATGCCTCGACGCGCTCGACCTTGTCGCCCGGCAGCAGCTGCGCGTGGAACTCGTCGAGCCCCAGCTGTTTGGCCACAGACGCTGCAACCTCCTCGCGGTCGCCCGTGAGCATGACGGTGCGTTTGACGCCGGCAGCGTGCAAGTCGCGAATCGCCTGCTTGGCATCGGCCTTAACGGTGTCTGCAATCACGATGTGGCCGGCGTACACGCCGTCAACGAGCACATGCAGAATCGTTCCGACGACCTCGCAATCGGGCGCTTTGACTCCGGCCACGGCGAGCATCTTTGCGTTGCCGACGACGACGTGCTTGCCGTCGATGGTTGCCGTCACGCCGTGGCCCGCGTCGTTGGCGGAGTTGCTAACGCGCTTGGGGTCGACCTCGCCCTGGTAGGCGATACGTACGGACTGCGCGATGGGGTGATCGGAGAACGACTCCGCATGGGCTGCGACTTCGAGTAGCGACTGCTCGGTATAGCCGGCCTCGGGGTGTACCGCGACCACCGAGAACGTGCCGTTGGTGAGCGTGCCGGTCTTGTCAAAGACGACGGTGTCCACATCGGCGAGCGTCTCGAGGTAGTTAGAACCCTTGATGAGAACGCCCAGCTTGGAGGCGCCGCCGATGCCGCCAAAGAAACTGAGCGGCACGCTGATCACCAACGCGCACGGGCAGCTGACGACCAAGAAGGTCAGGCCGCGCAGAATCCAGTCGGACCAGGCACCGGTGACCAGGCCGCCGCCGAGCGCGAGCACCGCGGCAGCGCCGGTGACGGCGGGCGTGTAGACGCGGGCAAAGCGCGTGATGAAGTTCTCGGTGCGTGCCTTCTTTTCGCTGGCATTCTCCACGAGCTCCAGGACGCGTGCGACGGTGGACTCGCCAAAGGGCTTGGTGGTGCGCACGTGGATGAGGCCCGTCATGTTGATGCAGCCGCTGATGATATCATCGCCGGACTTGGCGGGGCGGGGAACTGACTCGCCCGTGAGTGCGGCGGTGTCGAGCTGTGTCTCGCCCTCGACGATGACGCCGTCGATAGGCACGCGCTCGCCGGGCTTGACCACGATGACGGTGCCGACGGCGATGTCGTCGGGGAAGACCTGCTCGAGTGCGCCGTCGGACTGCTCGACGTTGGCGTAGTCGGGCGCGATGTCCATCATGGCACTGATCGACTTGCGGCTCTTGCCCACGGCATATGCCTGGAACAGCTCGCCGACCTGGTAGAACAACATGACGGCGGCGCCTTCGGCCATGTGCGGGTCTGTGTCGGGGAAGAGCACCATGGCAAACGCGCCGATAGTCGCGACGGCCATGAGGAAGCTCTCGTCGAAGGCCTTGCCGCGGCGGATGTTATTGAATGCCTTTTGCAGTACGTCGTAGCCGGCAATCAAAAACGGTACGAGGAACAGCACAAAGCTGGCGTAGATGTCGCCCGGGGTGCCGAATGCGGCGGTGAGGGTGCCGAGCTCATCGAGGGCGTACACCACGGCAAAAATGCCCAGCGCTACCAGGATGCGGTTGCGCTTATGCTCGAGTGACTCTTTTTTCTTGCGCTTCTTCTTTTTCTTCTTGGGGTCGGCGGTGGCCATGACTCGTATCCTCCCATTTGAATGTATGAACACTCGCTCATATAATTTCGCGAGCAAAGGCCGCGGCAAGCGCGGCCTTGCAGGTTGGCGTAAATCTGGGCTAGAGAATGATCTCGCAGTCCGGCTCGGCGTCGGCCGTAAACTCTACAACGCGGTTGAGCACCTCGGCGAACTCGGCGTCATCGGCTTCGAGCGTCAATTTTTGGGTCATAAAGTTGACGGACACGGATTTGACGCCCTCGAGCTTGGCCAGCTCGTCCTGAAGCTCGCGCGCACAGTTGGCGCAGTCGATCTCGTCGAGCTTAAACTGCTTTTTCATGGTGGGTTCCTTTCCCTGTTTTTGCGGCTTGGGTGCAGGCCGCGCTGGTACCGTGGTTGGTCGCTATTCGCAGATGTGGCTCATGCCTTGGTTGAGCATGGTGTAGACATGGTCGTCGGCAAGCGAGTAGAGGATATTGCGCCCGTCGCGCCGGAATTTAACCAGGTGCGACTGCTTGAGCGTTCGCAACTGGTGCGACACCGCGGACTGCGAGGTCTCGGTCGCCTCGGCGATGTCTGCCACGCAGAGCTCGCGGCCCATGAGGGCGTAGAGGATCTTGATACGCGTGGTGTCGCTGAA
>URJD01000093.1 GCA_900548075.1 uncultured Collinsella sp. | reverse complement strand
GGCCCTTGCGGCGTAGTCGCTATTTATTCAGTCCAAGTTTCGGGGCGCAGTTCACAGGCACCTTTGTGGTGGTTTTTGTTTAAGCGCCGGCGATGACGAGATTCGGGCGGGCGTCGTCGGCGGTCTCGGCGATTGAGGTGGCGACGGCGCCATCGGGATCACGGTCCATCACGATGGTGTCGACATCGGTCAGCTCGGCAAAGCGGTACATGCCGCGTCCGTTGACCTTGCTGGCGTCCATAAGGGCGACGCTTTGACGGGCGGCACCGACCATAGCCGCTTTGGTCTCGGCCATCTGCGGAAAGTCGGTCGTAAAGCCACAGCCTGGAACAAAGGCGCCGGGGCACATAATGGCGAGGTCGGCGTGAACCATCTGCAGTGCCTGCATGGTGAGCGGACCGTACAGATAGCGGTGCCCTTTGCGCAGCGCGCCGCCCAGCATGACGACATCGACCGAGGGCATACTCTCGTCGATGTAGTCGGCGATGGTAATGTCTGCGGTGATGACGGTGATGCCGTCGCGTTGGTCGAGCAGGCGGACAAATTCGAGCGCGGTGGTGCCCGAGTCGATGAGCAGCGTGTCGCCGTCGCTGACGAGTGCGATGGCGCTTTGCGCGATGGCCTGTTTGGCGGCAACGTTGACGTTGATGCGGCGATCCTGCGTGGAGACGGTTAGGCGTTTGTGGAGTGACACGGCGCCACCATGTGTGCGGCGCAGTTTGCCGGCCTCGGCGAGCGCGTCCAGATCGGCGCGGGCCGTGACGGAGGAGACGCCAAAGGTCTGGGCGATTTCTGCCACCTGAACTGAGGCGTTGTGCTCGAGCATCTCCATGATCGCGGCGCGACGCTCATCGGCGAAAGCACGGGTTGTAGCGTGGGCCATGACTGCTCCATTCTCAGCAAAATTTGCAGGAATTGTGTTGACTCTATTTTCGTTCATTTTCTTTTTAAGTAAGAAAACGCCTTTCGATTACTTATCTTTTCTATAAAAGAAAGATGATTCGCTTGAAAACTGCAATGTCGTATAGAGGGATCCGGCGCGAATCCCTTCCGTTTGCTTTTCAAAAACGAGTGTCTTGACCTGTGTGCCGGTGATATCTCATACGTGCGACGTCGTCGATTTTCATACAATGGGCGCAGAAAACGCAAGGTAAAACGCCTTGTGAACAGCTACGCCCGATGTCCAGATGCGGGCGAGGGAGAGGAGCAAACGCTCATGGCACTTGTTACCACCGAAAAGATGCTCAAGGACGCTCAGGCCGGCCACTACGCTGTTGGCGCTTTCAACGTCGAGAACCTCGAGTTTGTTATGGCCGTTCTGGCCGCTGCCGAGGAGACCAAGTCCCCCGTCATCATGCAGACCACCCCGGGCACCATCAAGACCGCTGGCCTGGATTACTTCTACGGCATGGTTAAGGCTGCCGCCGAGCGCGCTTCCGTGCCCGTCGCTCTGCACCTCGATCATGGCGATGGCTATGATCGCTGCATGCAGGCCTTCCGCACTGGCTACACCTCCGTCATGATCGACGGTTCGCACGAGTCCTTCGAGGACAACATCGCCCTGACCAAGTCCGTCGCCGACGCCGGCCGCGCCATGGGCGTGCCCGTCGAGGCCGAGCTCGGTAAGGTTGGCGGCAAGGAGGACGACGGTCCCGCGGTTGAGGGCGAGAGCCCCTACACCGATCCTGCCGAGGCCAAGGAGTTCGTCGAGCGTACCGGCTGCACCTCCCTTGCAATTGGCGTTGGCACCAGCCACGGTGTGTACACGAGCGATCCGCACATCGAGCAGTCCGTGGTCAAGGCCATCCGCGACGCCGTCGACGTGCCGCTGGTTCTGCACGGCACCTCCGGTGTGCCCGATGAGCAGGTCGCCGAGGCTGTGAAGAACGGCATCTGCAAGGTTAACTACGCCACCGAGCTGCGTCAGGCCTACACCAAGGGCTTCATGGCCTACATGGCCGAGAACCCCGCCTGCTTCGATCCCAAGAAGCCGGCCAAGGAGGGCATGCGTGAGATCACCGAGCTGGTTAAGATCCGCATGACCAACCTCAACTCTGTGGGCAAAGCAGAGTAACAGCAAGGGTACTCCGACTCGCTACATATCCCGGGGAGGGACGAGGGCTTAGTTCCCCAATCGTCCTCGGGCATGCAAAAAGCCTCGCCGCGCACTTCGTGCGGCGAGGCTTTTTGCCCCCTGCGGAAAGATTGGGGAACTAAGCCCTCGTCCCTCCCAGGTTGACCTTCTCGAGGTCGTCGCCCTTGTGGCGTTGGGCGGAAAAATTGGAGCGTGAGGGCTACTTTGTTGATGAGGGGTCAGTATGCCCGGGCTTGGTTGGGGAAGGTTTTGTCTAGGGATGCTTGGAGCTTTTCGAACGATGCTCGCAAGTTGTGGCTCTGGTCTGTTGAGCGTTTGGCTTTTGTGGTGGGGGAGTCGAGGAGGCTGTCTCTCTGTGTCGGGGGGAAGGAGAAAAGGTTTGCATATTTTAGGGATGGCTGCTGTGTTGCGTCATTGGAAGAATGCATGCTTATGCGGCCTCCTCGATGTCCACCAAAAGGTTGCGCACGGGGTGTGCTGCTAGGTCCCGTGCGTTGGCAGTATTATGCCGCGGCTGCTGCAAAGAAGCGCTAAAGAAAGGCTTAATGAGGTTTGACGTTGCGATGAAACCGCAGGTAAAAGCTATCGAGTAACACTCTTGAAAGGTTTTGAGCTTAAGGGCTTTCTAAGGTTTGTGACGTGGATGTGGCGCGGACGTGCGGAGCGTGTGAATGCTTGCTGTTAGCGCTGCGGCTCTGCGGCGCGCACCTGCTCGATGACCTTTTCCATCGTGGTGTCGATGCGGTCTTTTTTGAGCTCGCATTCCCAGATGGTTATGGGCGTCCAGCCCATTTGAGTGAGCGCTGCCACGGCGGCGCGATCGCGTTCGACGTTGCGACGGAACTTTGCCTCCCAAAACTCAACATTGCGCTTGGGCTGGCTAGGGTTGCACTTAGGGCAGCGATGCCAAAAGCAGCCGTTGACGAAGATGGCGATCTTGCGTCCGGGGAAGGCGATGTCGGGCTTGCCGGGAACCTTCCATTCCAAGCGATAACCCGTAAGGCCCGCTGCGCGCAGGCGCTGTCGTACGAGCAACTCGGGCTTGGTGTTGGCGCGCTTATTGCCCTTCATGGACTTTTTGATGGCGGCGCGACGGCGCACGAGCTCACGCTCGTCGGCGGAAAGGTCCGAGGTATCGATGCCGTCGAGTAGGCCGGGCTTGGGACGCTTTTTGCTGCGGCGCTTAGGTGCGCGCTTGGGCTTGGAAGCGGGTTTGTCGGCTGTGTTGGCCGCGGCGTCATCGGCGGGGCTTGCCTCGAGCCGATCTTCCTTCAACTCAATCAGGGCATCGATAAGCCCCTTGTCGGCGGGCATCCACTCAACGGTGGCAAGCGAGGTGCGCGGAATCCAGCGGATATCAAGCTGGCGGTCGTGCTTCTGGGGCTCATCGGATTCATCGGCGAGCGAGCAGTAGTAGCACTCCATGGAGAGATGAAAATCGGGGTAGTCATACTCAACGGTGTAGAAATCGCGCAGGTTGGTGACTTTTACCTGCAGCTCTTCCATGAGCTCGCGGCGTACGGCGTCCTCGGGCGTCTCGCCGCGCATGAGCTTGCCGCCCGGGAACTCCCAAAGTCCCTGCATGTCGCCGTAGCCGCGCTGCACGGCAAGCAGCTCGTCAGATCCTTCCTTGCGAATGATCCCAGCGGCAACATGAACAGTCTTCAACAGGAGTCCTCTCTCAACATTAACACGTGACAGGGTAGCTACCCGTACCTTACACAACGGTAAGGCAAGCGTAAGCCATATCGATGGTAGCCGACTCGTCTTCTTGCGACTATAGATGCCGTAGACTAATCGCAAGAAAGGACTCGGTATGCAAACCACGCACATGGCGACCCCGGTACTGGAGGTCGCGCATCTCGAAAAGGTATATGGAGCGCTGGGCAACGTGACCCGTGCGCTCAACGACGTCAGCTTTACCGTCAACCGCGGTGAATTTGTTGGCATCATGGGCGCTTCGGGCTCGGGCAAGTCGACGTTGCTCAACTGCGTGTCGACCATCGATAGCGCCACAAGTGGCACGATCCGCATCAACGGGCAAGACGTGACGCGCATGAAGCAGGCTAAGCTTTCGCAGTTCCGCCGCGAAGAGCTCGGCTTTATCTTCCAGGACTCCAACCTGCTCGATACGCTCACGGCACGCGAGAATATCGCCCTGCCGCTCACCATTGCCCGCACAAACTCGGCAGAGATCTCGACCCGCGTGCAGGATGTGGCAGCGCGCCTGTCCATCAGTCAGGTGCTCGACAAGTATCCCTACCAGATGTCCGGCGGTCAGCAGCAGCGCGTTGCCGCGGCTCGCGCGCTCGTCACCGACCCCACCATGATCATGGCCGACGAGCCCACCGGCGCCCTCGATTCTAAAAGCGCTCGTCTGCTGCTCGAGAGCCTGGAGGCCCTCAATCGCCGCCTGCGCGCCACCGTGCTCATGGTCACGCACGACAGCTTTGCCGCCAGCTACACGAGCCGTGTGCTGTTTATTCGAGACGGCAAGATCTTCACCGAGCTGCGCCGCGGCGACACCGACCGCCGAGAGTTCTTCGACCGCATTATGGAGGTCGTTGCCATGATGGGCGGTGAGGGCTCCGATGCTCTGTAAACTCGCTTGGGGCAACGTCCGCCGCGCCGGCCGCGACTACCTCGTCTACCTTTTGACGCTCACCCTGGGCGTCACAGTCTTCTATGCCTTTAACACCATCTCGATGCAGGTCGACATCGCCGGAATCGATGAAGAGGGCTTGGCGCAGGTTATGGGCAGCATGCTCGGCGACCTGACGTACTTTTTGGCCGGTGTCATGGCCTTTTTGATGGTGTACGCCAATAACTTCATCATGAAACGCCGCAAGAAGGAGTTTGGCCTGTACCAGGTGCTTGGCATGGGGCGCGGGCGCGTCGCCACGATCATGGCGCTCGAGACCGTGATAGTGTCGGTCGTGGCCTTTGTTGCCGGCATTGTGCTGGGTGTGGGACTCTCCCAGCTCATGACGTTCTTTACGGCCTCGCTCTTTAAAACACAGATCGCCAATTTCCACTTCTTTTTCTCGGTGCATGCGTTCAATCTGACCCTTGCCTGCATGCTCGTAATGTTTGTGCTCACGCTACTGCTGAACCTTCGCGCCGTGCGTCGTACCAAACTCATCGAGCTTATGGGTGCCGAGCGTCGCAACGAGAGCATCAAGACACGCAACCCCTGGATCGCGATTGCCATCTTTGCCGTGGGTGCGGTGCTTGTGGGCGTGGCCTATTACCGTCTGCTACGTGATGGGTTCCCGCTAACCGCGACGGACAGCAAGCTGCAAGAGGCCATGAACCAGTTTGGTATTACGACCGCTATGGTTACCGTGGGCACCTTTGCCCTGTTCTGGGGACTCTCGGGCATGCTCATCAAGCTGCTGCAGAGCCTGCGCGGCGTGTATTGGCGCGGCCTCAACATGTTTACCGTGCGCCAGCTTGCGGCCAAAGTCAACACGGTGTGCTTTTCGATGGGCGTCATCGCGATGCTCCTGTTTTTGGCCATCACCTCGGTGACGTGCGGTATGTCGATTGCCAACGTGATGAACGAAAACCTGGAGCGCTATAACCCTGTTGATGTGTCTCAGACGTATGTCTATTACACGCCCGATACGCTCGACTACTACAAAGGGTACAAAGGGTATGTCAATCCGTCTGAGGCAGATCGCATGGTGCTGGCCGATACAACGGTCGATTTGTACCCTGCATGGCACGGCAAGGGCAAGTCGGCGGGCAACAACGACGAGACCGGCAAGAAGGTCAATATCGACGATGTTGCCGGTGAGCATGTGCAGATCGATTCGTATCTGAGTTACCCATTTGGCGGCTCGAATCCTTCGGTGACCCCAAGTGAGATGTGCAAGATCATGGGCGAAAAGCTTCCCAAGGCGTTCGGGGGTAGCAATGCCGATACGATGGGTCTGTTTGTGACGCCGGCGAGCCAGTACAACAAACTGCGTCAGATGATGGGCGAGGAGCCGGTGCACATCGGTCACGACCAGTATCTGCTCACATGTGATATGGGCGGCGAGCTGGTCGACCTGTACACCAAGTATATGGCTGGCGGCCATGCCCTTACCTTGGGCGGGCATACGCTCAAGCCCGCAACCGATAAGTCGGACAAGGACACGGCGGCCATCGCCAACTCGGCGATGGGCAGTAATCCGGGTACCGTCGTCGTTGCCGACGAGCTGTTGTCCCAACTTAATCTGCAGCCGTATTCCAGTAGCCTGCTCGTTAACTACAAACAGGGGATGGATACGACTGAGGCAGACGAGAGCATTAAAAACACTGTGCTCGACAATCTGCTCGTTGACGGCAAGGAGCCGGGGTCGTGGGGAATCTTCATCACACGCTCCGAGATGTACACGCAAGCAGCGCAAATGAACGGTCTTATTAGCTACCTAGCCATCTACATCGGCTTTGTATTGGTCGTTGCATGCACGGCGATTCTGTCGATCCAGCAGCTCTCCAACGTGGCCGACGGCAGCCGCAGCTATCGTGTGCTGGCACAGATCGGCTGCGACGACCGCCAGATTCGCCATTCGGTGATGGCGCAGCAAGCGGTATTCTTCCTGTTCCCGTTGGCGGTGGGCCTGGCGCATTCCTTTGTGGCACTTAAGGTGATCATCGAGATGGTGAGCATTTTCGGAAATATGAGCATCGGCGGCACCGTGGGCCTCACCTGCGCGATCTTCCTGGCAGCCTACGGCGGCTACTTCCTGGTGACCTACCTCATGAGCACCGGCATGGTACAAGCTGCCATCGCCACCCGCTACAGCGAGTAACTCGTTCAGCTTGGAATTATCGTAGGTTGAGCATAGGTCAGCGAAAACGCCCCTAAGCGAGCAAGGTGACGTGAAAGAGGAGGGAAGCGTACTTCGGTACGCGACCGACGATTGAACGTCAGATTGCCGCTTAGGGGCGTTTGCAGCGTC
>URJD01000092.1 GCA_900548075.1 uncultured Collinsella sp. | reverse complement strand
CTGGCCCGTGGCGGCGTGAGCTACATCGTCATCGGCGACGTCGCTCCCGTCATGACCGCGAGCCCCACGCCCAAGCTGGCAACCGACGCCCAGATCCCCACGTTTAAGGCCCTGGCCGACGTCGTCCACAAGCACGGCGCCAAGGTCGCGCTGCAGCTGTTCCACCCCGAGTACGATGTGCCCGGTGTCGGCCGCATGGTCATGGGATCCATGGCCGCCGCCAAGGCCGCGCAGGAGGCCAAGGCCGCCGGCGACGAGGAGACCTTTGCCGCCAAGATGGCCGAGTCCAACGAGATCCGCAACCAGGCCTACGCCAAGCTGCATCACGACATGCAGCACTTTGTGAACGAGGCGAGCGTAGAGCAGCTCACCCAGATCAAGGAGGCCATCGCTGCCTCGGCCGCTCGCGCGCAGCAGGCCGGCATCGACGCCATCGAGGTCCACGGCGACCGCTTGGTGGGTTCGCTGTGCTCGGCCATTCTCAACCAGCGCACCGACGAGTACGGCGGCTCGTTCGAGAACCGCGTTCGCTACGCGCTGGAGGTCGTCGCTGCCATTAAAGAAGCCGCGCCGCAGCTGATGGTGGAGTACAAGCTCCCCGTGATCATGGAGAACCCCGACGGCACGCCGCGCGGCAAGGGCGGCCTGCTACCCGACGAGGCCTGCGAGTTTGCCAAGCTGCTTGAGGGCGCGGGCATCGACATGATCCAGGTCGCACAGGCCAACCACACCGGCAACATGGGCGACACCATTCCGCCCATGGGCGCCATGCCCTACAACTGGACGCTGCCCGTGGCCGAGCGCGTCAAGGCCCTGGTCTCCGTGCCGGTGGCAACCGTCGGCCGTGTTGTTTCGGTCGAGGCCGGCGAGAAGATTCTGGAAGACGGCGCCGCCGACATCATCGCCTATGGCCGCTCGCTCATGTGCGACCCCGACATTGCGCTGAAGGCCGCCACGGGTGAGCCCATCCGCGAGTGCCTCAACTGCAACAAGGGCTGCGTCGACGCGATTCAAAACCGCAAGTACATCTCGTGCGTGCTCAACGCCGAGAACGGTGACGAGGCGACCATCGCCATTAAGCCGGGCGAGGGCGACAAGAAGATCGCCGTGGTGGGCGGCGGTATCGCCGGCCTGGAGGCAGCACGCGTGGCGGCCAAGCGCGGCTACGACGTGACCATCTACGAGGCGAGCGATCACCTGGGCGGCCAGATTGTGCTGGCGGCCGCGCCTCCGCGCAAGGACGAGATCATGCGCTCGGTCGAGTACTACGAGAAGATTCTGCCCGGCCTGGGCGTGAAGGTCGAGCTCAACCATGCCGCTACCGCTGAGGACCTCAACGCCGCCGACGCCGCGATTGTGGCCGTGGGCGCGCACGACGTGGTCATCCCCGTTCCGGGTGCCGATTCGGACAAGGTCGTCTCGAGCTGGGACGTGCTGGCCGGCAAGGTGGAGCTTACGGGCCGCGTCGCCGTCATTGGCGGTGGCCTGGTGGGCACCGAGACTGCCGAGTATCTGCTGCAGCACGGCTGCGAGGTGGCGATCGTGGAGATGCTCGACAAGATTGCCGCGGGCGAGTCCGAGACCATTCTGCCGCTGATTATGAGCGACTTTGCCGAGCACAACGTGGAGCAGCACGTGAAGACCCGCCTGACCGCCATTACCGACGAGGGCGTGGAGGCCGTTCGCACCGCCGAGGACGGCGCCGAGGAGCCGGTGAAGATCGCCTGCGATTACGTGGTGATGGCCGTGGGCTCCAAGGCCAACGCGTTTGACCTGGACGGCGTGACGGTGCCCGTGACCTGCGTGGGCGACTGCTCGGGCGAGCGCACCGCCGACATCGCGAGCGCCATTCGCACGGCGTATCACGCGGCCAACGAGCTGTAGTTGAACATCGCGGCCAGGCGGGGCGGTAGCACGGATCCGTCTCGCCCGGCTGTGTCCCGTCGGGTGTCAACCGGTGCGGGGCCTGCAAACGCAGCAGGTCCCGCCCTTTTTGTTTTGCTCCGGTGGATGGCAATGCGCGGTAATCATGAGGAGTGAGGACGTCTACTGCCTTGCAGATCACTCAAAATTATTGGGGGAGGGGTTAATAACTATATCCTCTATACCAAAGGACATAAAGAGACGCCAATTTTGTTGACAAGCGAATGACGATTAGCTGCGAGTCAGCTACCAGCGTAAATAATCGATAAAGAAATGTCGTAATTTGGTGCCAAATGCCCAGATAACGCCGCGTCTATTTTAATTAACTGCTTTGAGCAAACAGTAAAATGCTACTATCTAACTTGCACGTAAGAAAGCAGATTAACGGTTAAGGCTAAGAAGTGGCAGGTATGTCGGAAGCAACTAGGACTCGCACGCATGCGCCTGAGGTTAGGCAGCGCGCCGTCGAGATCCTCCAAGAGGGGGTCGGTCATCGCGCCCTCGCCGCGGAGCTTGGCATTCCCCAGGCCACGGCTCGTCGGTGGGCCCGCGCGTATGCCGTGGGCGGTGCCGACGCCGTTCTCAATGCCGGTTCGCATCATCACACCTATTCGTACGAAGTTAAGCTCGCCGTGGTCAAGGACCGCTTGGAAAACGGCTTAACGGTTCGCGAGGCCATGATCAAGCACAAGATTCCCAGCGAGTCTTCGGTCAAGGCTTGGTGCCGTCAGTATCGCGACGGCGGCGAGGCGGCGCTGATCGATAAGCCGCGCGGTCGCAAGCCGCGCGTTAAAAAGGCGGAATAGCAAACGGGATGGTGCGCCCACAGGGGCGCATTTTTCTTGCCGCGCCTCTGCTCCAATGCGGACAGACTCCTTGCCCCGTACGCCTAAAACTCCCCAGTTGACCGAAAACCTGCCACCGCAACCCCGTAATTGAGCTATAACGTTAAACAATTGCAGCGTTTTTGCATGGGGGAGTGATGGTATGACGCTACTGTATTTCCTTACCCTGTTTCCGCTGGTACCGGCGCTGGGCATGCTGCTCGCGCATGGTGACCGCGCCCGCGATGCGGTGGGGCTCATAGGCTCCGGCATTATTATGGCGGTGACAGTTGTAGTCGCCGTCATGTTTTTTGGCACGGGTCCGCAGAGCTTTGAGGTTGCCCCCGGCACCTCGCATGTGCTCTCGATCATCAGTTCCGTTATCGACGTCATCCTGTGCGCCGTCATCCTGTATAACGCGTACGAATATAGGAACGCGCTCACCACGGTGCTCGGCATAGTCCAGCTGGTGGGCTCGCTCGCCTTTGCAGCCATGACGCTGCCCGCGGCCGAAGCCGTCACGGCGACGCCGCTCTACTTGGATTACATGAGTGTGATCATGGTCCTCGCCGTCGGCATTGTCGGCAGCCTGATCTGTATCTACGCCTTGGGTTACATGAAGGACTTCCAGGCCCACGACGAGCACGAGGCAGCGCTGCGCGGGCAGACCGCACCCGACCGTCGCCCGCAGTTCCTGGCGCTTATGTTTCTGTTCCTCTCGGCCATGTTCGTCATCGTGACGAGCGACAACCTTGAGTGGCTGTTCTGCGGCTGGGAAATCACCACCGTGTGCTCGTTCCTTATGATTGGCTACACGCGCACGCCCGAGGCCATCAAGAACGCCTTCACCCAGATTATCCTTAACATGCTGGGCGGCATCGCGTTTTTGGCGGGTCTTATGTTCCTGCACGTTAACGGCATGCCGCTGACCATCTCGGGCATGATCGAGCTTTCCGGCTCCGGAACCGCGCAATCCGCGCTGCTGGTGATGCCGGTCATTCTGCTGTCGCTCGCCGCACTCACCAAGGCCGCACAGATGCCGTTCCATACGTGGCTGTTGGGCGCCATGGTTGCCCCCACGCCCACGAGCGCCCTGCTGCACTCGTCAACCATGGTCAAAGCCGGCGTGTTCCTGATGGTCAAGCTGAGCCCGCTCTATGCCATCTATCCCGTGACCGGCTTTATGGTCACGAGTGTGGGTGCCATCACGTTTTTGCTCGCTGCCCTCATGGCCATCTCGCAGAGCAACGCCAAACGCGTGCTCGCGTACTCCACCATTTCCAACTTGGGCCTCATCAGCGCCTGCCTGGGTGTCGGCGCGCCCGAGGCCGTATGGGCGGCCATCTTCCTGATCCTGTTCCACACGGTGGCCAAGTCGCTGCTGTTCCTGTGCGTGGGCACGGCCGAGCATCATATCGGCAGCCGCGATATCGAGGACATGGACGGTATGTTCAGCCGCATGCCGCACCTGACGCGCCTGATGATGCTGGGCATTATGGGCATGTTCGTGGCGCCGTTTGGCATGCTCGTGTCCAAGTGGGGCGCCCTGGTGGCGTTCGCGCAGACCGGCAACGTGCTCATGATCATGGTGCTTGCCTTTGGTTCGGCCGCGACGTTCTTCTTCTGGGGTAAGTGGCTTGCCAAACTTTCGGGCGTCGATCCCACGGCTCAAAACGTTGAGGTCAATGTCCATAAGACCGAATGGATAGCGCTCAACACCATCGCCGCGCTGCTGATTCTGTGCTGCGTGGCGTTCCCGCTCATCTCGAGCGGTCTGGTGTCGCCTTACTTGGCCATGGTGTTTGGCCGCGTGCCGTACGTTATCGGCAAGGACGCCATGTATCTGATGGTGGTTATCGTGGCGTTTATCGCCGTGGTGCTGCTGACGTCGTTCCGCGTGAGCAATAAGCCGCACGTCAACGTGTACCTTTCGGGTGTGGGGACCGACAAATATCGCCATTTCCGTGGCTCGATGGGACACGAGGTGAAGGCCGAAAAGCGCAATTGGTACTCGGAGGACGCCCTTGGCGAGAAGCGAATTGGCCCCGCGGGTAGCGTCGTGTGCTGCAGCATTATCTTGTTTGCGCTGCTGTGTTGCGCGTGGATTGGGCCCGAGCGACTTGCCATGAGCGCTCCCTCGGTGCTGCGCGGCAAGTATTTTGAAGGTTCGGGCGTCGTGGGCATATTTATTGGTACCGTGGCGTTTGCCCTGATCGCGCCGATTGTGGGCGGCCTGATCGACGGTCTTGACCGTAAGCTTTCGGCCCGCATGCAGGGCCGTGTGGGCCCGCGCCTGCTGCAGCCTTTCTACGACGTTGCCAAGCTGCTGCGCAAGGCCCCTGCCAGCGTAAACACCATGGACGACACCTATATGGCATGCGCGCTCATCTTCACCGTCGTGGGCGGCGGCATCTTTGTATCAGGTTCCAACACGATGTTGTGCGCCTTTATGGTGACGCTCGCCGCGATCTTTGTGGTGCTGGCGTCCGCCTCGACGCAAAGCCCGTTTGCCCAGGTCGGTGCCGATCGTGAGTTGCTGCAGGTTATGAGTTACGAGCCCGCCGTTCTGCTGATGAGCGTGGGCCTGTACCTTGCCACCGACAGCTTCGATTCCATTGCTGTGACGGGGCAGTCGGCCCCCATCATCGTGTACAGCGCGCCCATTTTCCTCGCGCTGCTCGCGGTGCTCACCATCAAGCTGCGCAAGTCGCCGTTCGATCTTTCGTACTCGCATCACGCGCATCAGGAGATCGTCCAGGGCGTCGCCACCGAGATGAGCGGCGGCACGCTGGCCAAGATGACCCTTATGCACTGGTGCGAGACCGTGCTCTTCTTGATGTGGGTGGGCATGTTCTTTGTCTGGGACAACCCCGTGAGCTGGGTGGTAGCCCTGGTCGTGATGGCCGCGACGTATTTTGTCGAGGTGCTGATCGATAACACCTTCGCACGCAGCACCTGGCGCAGCTGCTTTAAGCTCGGATGGGGCGTGGCGCTGGTGTTTGGCCTGCTCAACCTTATGCCCATCCTCGTCGACGTGTTTATTTAGGAGGCGGCATCCATGGATCATAAAATGTCGCGCTCGCCGTGGGTTATTCATTACGACGGCTCGAGCTGCAACGGATGCGATATCGAGGTGCTGGCCTCGCTCACGCCGCTGTTCGATGCGGAGCGCTTTGGCGTGGTCAACACCGGCAACCCCAAGCATGCGGATATCTTTTTGGTGACGGGGTCGGTCAATGCCCAGAACCTGCCTGTCGTGCGCCAGATCTACAACCAGATGCTCGAGCCCAAGTGCGTGGTGGCGTGCGGCATCTGCGCGTGTTCGGGCGGCGTGTTCCGCGATGCCTATAACGTGATCGGCGGCGTGGACCGCGCGATTCCCGTGGACGTGTACGCGCCCGGGTGCGCCATTCGCCCCGAGACGGTGATCGATGCCATCGTGGAGGCGTGCGGCATCCTGGACCAGAAGGAGGCCGTGATGCGCGCCGGCGGCGATCCGCTCACCGTGGGCGGTGCCGCAACCTGGGACGGTGGCGTTGAGCTGGGCGAGGACGGGTTTGTGGCTGCTGCGGAGGCCGGCGACGCGCATGCCGCTGGCGACGCACCTGCTGAGACGCCCGCCGCTGCAAGGGAGGCCGAGTAATGCAAAAGGCAATCTATACCACCGTCGGGATTGACGAGCTCCTGCCGCATGTCCAGGTGCTCAAGGGCGTCGGCGCGCGCTTTGTGCAGATGCACGCCGAGCGCAACGTCGACGATGGCTCGTATCGCTTGGTCTATACGTTTATCAACGTTCGTGCTGCTCAGGAGCATATTGCGCAGGACGGCAGCTATGCGATTGAGAACCTGGTGGTTGAGGGCATCGACCAGTACCAGGAGATTCCGTCCATCAGCTCGTATTACCCCGCGGTGTTCCCGTTTGAAAATGAGGCCCACGACCTGTTTGGTCTTGCCATCACTGACATGCAGGTCGACTTTAAGGGCTTTTTCTACCAGGTTTCGACTGCCGAGCCCATGAGCGTTATCACGCCCGAGGTGAAGGCCGCGCGCGAGAAAGCCATGAAGGTCCGTGCCGCTGCCGAGGCCAAGGCGCGCAAGGCCGCGGCCGAAAAGGCCGCCGCTGCAGCTGCTGCAGGGGAGGGCGCTGCGGGCGCCGGCGATGCTGCGGGCGCTGCTGCCGCTCAGCCCGCTGCGGCTGCCGGCTCCGATGCTCAGCATGACGAGGCTGCTGCCAAGGCGGCGCTCAAGGCTGCCGAGCTGGAGGCAAAGCTCGCCGCCATGGATCCCGAGAAAGCGGCCAAGGTCCG
>URJD01000091.1 GCA_900548075.1 uncultured Collinsella sp. | reverse complement strand
TGCTCCGCGGCATCAAGCGCGAGGACATCGAGCGCGGCCAGGTTCTCTGCAAGCCCGGTTCGGTTACCCCGCACACTAAGTTCACCGGTGAGATCTACGTTCTGACCAAGGAGGAGGGCGGCCGTCACACCCCGTTCTTCGATGGTTATCGTCCTCAGTTCTACTTCCGTACCACCGACGTTACCGGTACGGTCAAGCTCCCCGAGGGCACCGAGATGGCTATGCCTGGTGACCACATCACCATCGAGGGCGACCTCATCCACCCGATCGCCATGGAGGAGGGCCTGCGCTTTGCTATCCGCGAGGGCGGCCACACCGTCGGTTCGGGCATCGTCTCCACGATCATTGAGTAAATTAGCTCTTTGATATAGCTGACTTAGAGAACCCGGCACTTATATGGGTGCCGGGTTCTTTTCTGCAATGGATGTTGAGCCGTTGCTGGTGTCGAGAGGATCGATAATGGTCCTGGATGCACCGTCGATTAGCTCTCGATGGCTTCATTGATGTGTTCCAAATATGAATGGATCCACCGAGAACCAATTGACTCGAGGTTTTCATTGACAGCACTTACGTGGAGCTGATAAAGTAACAACTCGTGCCCGTACGGGGCGGAAATGAAAGGTTCAGGATACATGCGTACTCTAGTTACTCTTGCGTGCACTGAGTGCAAGCGCCGCAACTATACGACCACCAAGAACAAGTCGACCATGCCTGATCGTATGGAGATCAAGAAGTATTGCCCCTGGTGCCGTCACCACACGCTGCACAAAGAGACTCGCTAGTCTCTAGTCACATACGCCAGTAGTTCAATTGGTAGAGCATCGGTCTCCAAAACCGAGTGTTGAGGGTTCGAGTCCTTCCTGGCGTGCCAGTCATTATTCCGTAAGCTCCCACTTGGGGGCTTACGGTTTACTCATGTATAAGCGCATTGCGCGGAGGTAACCCAAATGGCCAACAAGAAGAACAAGAAGAAGGCTCAGCAGCAGGCGCCTGCCAACAACGCTGCCGCCAACTCCAAGGTTGAGGCCAAGAAGGCCGTTGCCAAGAAGAACGAGAAGGCTGCGAAGTCCAAGAAGAACGAGAAGCCTGGTTTCTTCGCCCGCACCAAGAAGTATTTCGCTTCGGTCAAGTCTGAGATGAAGCGTGTTACGTGGCCCGATAAGAAGGAGCTCGTGAACTACTCGGTCGTCGTTTGCGCTTCTCTGATCGTCGTCGGCGTCGTCATCGCTCTGCTCGATGCTGGCTTTGGCGAGGCTCTTGCTCTGTTCTCTGGATTGAGGGGCTAAACCATGTCTAAGCGTTGGTACGTCGTTCATACTTACTCTGGATACGAGAACCGCGTTAAGTCCGATCTCGAGCATCGCATCGAGACCATGGGCATGCAGGACCGTATCTTTGATATCGAGATTCCTATGGAGCGCGTCACCGAGATCAAAGAGGGTGGCAAGCGCGAGACCAAGGATTCCAAGATCTTCCCGGGTTATGTCCTGGTCCGCATGGAGATGGATGACGATGCTTGGACGTGTGTTCGCAACACGCCCGGCGTCACCGGTTTCCTAGGCGGCAACGGCAAGCCCGCTCCGCTTTCCCGTGACGAGTACAACAAAATGACTCGTCGTCCCGGTAAGGGCGATTCGCCCAAGCGCACCTCGGTTGATATTCAGGTCGGCACGTCCGTCCGCGTCATCGATGGCCCGCTTACCGACTTTGATGGCAAGGTCTCCGAGGTTAACACCGAGGCTGGCAAGCTCAAGGTCACGCTGATGATCTTTGGCCGCGAGACGCCGGTCGAGCTCGACTTTAACCAGGTCGCTGTCATCGCTTAAGTTTTCGTCCGTTCGCGCGAGCGTGCTTCTTCTGTGACTGCTCATCTCAGGAGTGCTTCTAACACGTGCGTGCTTACGATATAGCAAGTACTTCACACTCGTGATTCGAAAGGAATGACCATGGCTGAGAAGAAGGTTGCCAACGTCATTAAGCTCCAGATTCCTGCTGGTGCAGCTAACCCCGCTCCTCCCGTCGGCCCCGCCCTGGGCGCTGCTGGCGTGAACATCATGCAGTTCTGCCAGGCCTTTAACGCCGAGACGCAGGACAAGAAGGGTGACATCATCCCCGTTGAGATTTCTGTCTACGAGGACAAGTCCTTCTCCTTCATCACCAAGACCCCGCCGGCGGCTCACCTCATCAAGAAGGAGCTGAACCTCAAGTCTGGTTCCGCTAAGCCCCAGGCCGACAAGGTCGGTCAGCTCTCCCAGGAGCAGCTCACCAAGATCGCCGAGATCAAGATGCCGGACCTCAATGCCAACGACATTGACGCCGCCAAGAAGATCATCGCCGGTACCGCCCGTTCCATGGGCGTCACTATCGCTGAGTAGCGATTTCTTTAGGTAATGACGGGTGCTCCGACCGGGGCGCCTGTTATATGTGTGCAATAGGGCACACGATATGATGTGGGAGGGCTCACGCCCGTTTAACCACAGGAGGTAATGCACATGGCTAAGCATGGTAAGAGCTATAACGCCGCTGCCGAGAAGATCGACCGCGCCACGCTCTACACCCCCCTTCAGGCTGCCAAGCTCATCAAGGAGCTCGACACCGCCAAGTTCGACGAGACCGTCGAGGCCCACTTCCGTCTGGGCATCGATACTCGTAAGGCTGACCAGAACATCCGTGGTTCCATCTCCCTGCCCCACGGCACCGGCAAGACTGTTCGTGTTGCCGTCTTCGCCGAGGGCGAGAAGGCCCGCGAGGCCGAGGCTGCCGGTGCCGACATCATCGGTTCCGACGAGCTTGTCGCCCAGATCCAGAAGGGCGAGATCAACTTCGACGCCGCTATCGCTACGCCGAACATGATGGCCAAGGTTGGCCGCATCGGTAAGATCCTTGGTCCCCGTGGCCTCATGCCGAACCCCAAGCTCGGCACCGTGACCATGGACGTCGCCAAGATGGTCTCCGAGCTCAAGGCTGGCCGCGTTGAGTACCGCGCCGACCGTTACGGCATCTGCCACGTGCCCTTGGGCAAGAAGTCCTTCTCTGAGCAGCAGCTCGTCGAGAACTACGCTGCCCTGTACACCGAGATCCTGCGCGTCAAGCCCTCTTCTGCTAAGGGCAAGTACGTCAAGTCCATCTCCGTGTCTTCCACCATGGGCCCTGGCGTCAAGGTCGATCCCGCTGTCCAGCGTGACTTCCTGGCTGAGTAACTGCTAGTTACTGCCTGAGCAAATCAAGCATTGCTAAAGAAACCCGGTTCTGTCTTGTGCAGGACCGGGTTTCTTGCTATCGCGCCTTCAATTCCACTGTAGGGGACAGGCTGCTTTGTGGTGGTTACCAGGGTGTTCTGGCGGTAGAGGACTCGATGGCCTCGTGGCGCTTGAGCTCGCGGCGCATGGTTTGCGAATTGAGCCAGGCTGCCTGCCAGCCACGGATAGGGTAGTGCGCTTCGTCAAGTTCAAACTGCGTATAGCCGCAGGCGTTGATGATTGTTGCCCCGCATGCATGCCGACGCTCACGCTGAAAGTCGTGGCCATAGCATTGGTGCACATGCCCGTGCACCATGTAGTCGGGATTCCAGGACTCGAGCGCTGTGTTAAAGCATTCGAATCCTCGATGTGGCAGATCATCCAGATCGCCCACGCCGGCGGCGGGTGCATGGGTGAGCAAGATGTCGCAGCCGCCGACCATCCTCACTTTGCGGGACAGCTTGCGCATGCGCTTGGCCATCTCGCGCTCGGTGTACATGTTGGCACCATCTCGATAGCGCATGGAGCCGCCAAGCCCCGCAATGCGGACGCCGCGATACACGTACACGGTGTCTTCGACGCAGATGCATCCACCCGGTGCATGACGTGCATAGCGGTCATCGTGGTTGCCGCGCACGTAGATGAGCGGCTTGTTGATGACGGTGACCAAAAACTCAAGATAGTCCGGGTCCAAGTCGCCAGCGGACAAAATCAGGTCGATACCCTCAAAGCGTTCCTTACGAAAACACTCCCAAAGGCATCGTTCTTCGGTATCGGCTACGGCAAGGATCTTCATAGGGCGGTAACTCCCGGCTCATCGTCGAGCTGCGGAATGGTGCCCACCACGTTGTCGGCCAGCCAGTTCATCTCGACGATTTGCGTGCTCGGCAATGGGGGAAAACCCTCGATCTGCACCACGCCGTCTTGGCTATGGAGTTCGCCGCCAAATGGATTGATGGAGCCCTCGACGATGCCATTGCGGAGCAGCTGAACAAGCTTGCGCGTCTGATAAGGCAGGCCCGGAGCGTAGCGAATGTCGATGACGCCCGAGCTCATGCCGTACCAGTAGTTGACGGCGCGAACCTGGCTGTCGTCACTGGTCTCATCCCAGGTGCCATGCAGCAGGCTTCGCACGATAAGCTCGTAGTATCGGCCCCAGTTCCATACCGGCATGGCGATGCCGACGACCTTGCCATCGACCAGGCGGTGAAGTCCGTAGGCCGTGGGGTCTTCGAGCGACTTTGACATGTCGGCGCCGGTCATAACACTCACGCCTTCGCGGCACATGGCCTCGGCAAGACCGCCGGCGGGCACATCGCCCCAGGTGAGGATTACCTGCGCGCGAGGGTCGAGCAGCGAGGCGCCGATGGCAAAGGCGTTGATCTCGCTGAGCGCGCCCGAGGCGAAGACCGACGCGTGGTAACCGATGCGGTGGTTGTCCGCCATGCTGGCGGCAAGGGCGCCCAGGAGGAACTTGGCCTCGTACATCTTGCCAAAGTACGAACGGACGCTTTGGTGGGGAAGGCCGATAGAGCAGTTGAGGAACTGAACCTGGGGATACTCAACGGCAGCTCTGAGCGTGTATTCCATCAGGCGGTGCGAGGTCGAGAAGATGACGTTGTCTCCATGTTTGACAGCCGTTTCCACGGCGGCGTAGAACACGTCCGGATCGTGACAGTCCTCGAACGCCTCGGTGCGCACGATACCGTCAAAGTGCTCATCGAGATACTGACGTCCTTGGTCGTGCAGACTGTCCCAGCTCGACGCCGCACAGGGGAACTCATGGATAAAGGCGATACGCAGGGGGTTGGCCGCCGAATAGACAGTCTTGCCCATAAAGAAGTTGAGCACGCCGGAGGTGGACTTGGCGGGCGACTCCTCCTCATCGACGCTCGGCGCTTCGACAAGATCGACCTTGTCCTCGTCATTTTTGCCGGCAATGACCAGCTCGCGCCAAATCTTGCACAGGCGGTTTACGACGATATCCGTCGGCGTATCCAGCAGGCGGTCCTGGTTGTACACATTGAGGTAGACGAGCATGGCGTCGGCGGGCGTAATGTCCAGGTGGTCGCCGCCTGCGCGAAGGTAGGCGCGCTTAAAGAGCAGGAAGGTGTGGCGCAGGTAGTCGACCTTTTTCTGCGGCCATTTTTCGATAAGGTTCTGACCGAGCATCTTGGCGAGCGTCTCGTAGCTTCCCTCACGCGAGAACTCGATCTCGTATAGGGGGCAGACACGCCAAAACGCGCAGAATTCACCGTACAGGCGGCTTTCGACGGAATCCCATGTGCCGGGGTAGAGACGGGTGACCCTGGCCGAAACCGTTGGAGCGTCCAGGAATTTGAGGACACTGACGCGTTTGTTGCCTTCCTGGACATAGAACCGATGCATGAACTCGGTGACGATGATGGGGTCGCGATAGCCCTCGGTTACCTGGATGTCGTAGAGGTTGGACCACTTGCGGGCGAACTCGGTGTTAAACGGCAGCAGGGGCATAAAGTTGCATGAAAAGGCGGACTGACGGCCTTTGGTGACCGTGCCGACGACCATTTCGAGCGGAATATTCCGCAGGCCGACGCTCACTCGCTGACCTAAGGGGAGCTGAGCAACCAAGCTATCGAGGTCCGTAAGGTATGGATGCTCGCTTTGGCTGATGGCGCGACGGCGTCCCTGCTCGCCGCGCTTGCGTGCTTGACGATAGGCCTCTTCCATGGTGTCTACTCCCTTAGTCGTTTAAACAACGATATAAACCATGGTACCACGAATGAAAACCACTACAAAGATGCCTGTCCCCTTTGCGGTGGTTTAGGCGATGATGGGGGCGATGGCGCGGATGCAGGCGTCGGCTGCCGTGAAAGTAGTGCTGTCGTCGCTGACGATAAAGATGATCTTTCCTTTGATGCCAAAGTCGCCGATTTCGCTAAAGAGTACGTAGGGCTCCTTGTCAAAGCCCGAGATGGGCGAGACGGCCGTTTTGGTTGCGCTCGTGAGCTCGTCTGCCAGCACGTCAAGGGAAGCCCACTTAGACGTGTCCTTTACGGCAACAGGCACAGCCACACGCCCAAAGGGCATGAGGTGCACGAGCGTGTTCTTGGAAATGTTGGAGTTGGGGACGATGATGGTCTGTCCACAGGCATCCTCAATCGTTGTATGGCGCCAAGTGATGTCTTGGACCACGCCGGATACGCCGCCGACCTCGATATTGTCGCCGGGTTTGATGATGCCCATAAAGGTCACTTGCATGCCGCCGATAAGGTTTGACAGCGTGTCCTGAAAGCCGAGCGAGATGGCGATGCCGCCGATGCCAAGAGCGGCGACGAGGGCGTTTGCGTTAATGCCAAAGCAGTTGTCGAGGATAAAGCTGCCGCCGATCATCCAGATGACGGCGCGCGCGATGTTGATGAAGATACTCGATGCCGGAAGCGGGTTATCGTCTCGGTTAAGCAGATGGTTCAGGGTCTTGGATACGACCTTGGCGGCGACGGCGGTGCCTATCGCCAAGATGACGGCCCAGATGATGTTATGGACCCACCGTTGCTCAAAGAAATGAAGAATCGGCTCAAACAATTCCATGTAGGGAAAACCTCCTTATGATCGTCCAACCATGATACCCACCAAGAAGCCCGTCCGATCAAATTCGGACGGGCGGATAACTTGAGATGGGGTGGCCGCGGTGGCGTAAGCTGGGGCGCCGGCGAGCACGCCGGCAAGGAGTGCGGCGGTCAAGGCAAGACGGGGAAGAGAGCTTCTCGTGGCAGTTTCCTTAGTCCTTAACAAAAACCACCACAAAGGTGCCTGTGAACTGCCTCCCATTTCTTGGACATCGGGAA
>URJD01000090.1 GCA_900548075.1 uncultured Collinsella sp. | reverse complement strand
GGCCCGTGGGTTATACCCTAAGAGCAAACCACCCTTTTTAAGGGTGGTTCTGATTGCGTTTGCGGGCTTTTGTCTCACATAGTAGCTGTGTTTTATAACCCTCGTTTGTCGCATCTTCTGCGAACGGGCTACAATAACTTAGTCTGTGCGATATGGAGGTGAACATGGCTGAAGCTGGTATCGGCGTTGATATCGTCGAGATTTCCCGCATGAAATCAATTCTTGAAAAGACGCCGTCGTTTGCTCGGCGTGTGTTTACCGAAGAAGAGCGTGCGTATTGCGATGCATCATCGCGTCCCGCTGCTCACTATGCGAGCCGCTTTGCTTCGCGCGAGGCGGTACTTAAAGCTCTCGGCACGGGTTTTAGTCAAGGCGTGGGTCGCAAGGATGTTTCGGTTACGCGTGATAAACTCGGCAAACCGAAGGCGCTGCTTTCGGGCCGTGCTCTCGAGATCGCTCAAGAACTGGGTGTTGTTGAGGTCGCTCTTTCCATTACGCTTACAGGAGACTTGGCCGTTGCGAATGCCATCGCGATTACCGAAGATGCTCGGCCTAAGCCAAAAGAGGAAAAGGTGAGCACCAAGAAACGCGTAGCGCAGACATTTAAAGAGGCTCGCTCTGTTTTAGATGAGCTTGAGCAGCTGCAGAATTCAGCATTGACGGAGCACCTGGGCGATGCTTCGCAAGATACGCTAGGAGCATAGATGAAACCGGTTTTGAGTACCGAAGAAGTCGTTCGTCTCGAGGATATCATCGAACGCGAAGGGACTTCGAAGGCCGAGCTTATGGAGCTAGCGGGTGAGTTTGCCGCCAACGAGGTCTTGAAGCTCAATCCCGATCGGGTTCTCGTTCTGGTCGGTTTTGGTAATAATGGCGGCGACGGTTGGGTTGCCGCCGATATCCTGAGCCACAAGGGTGTGGACGTGGATATCGTTTCTCCGGTTGAGCCGGATGAGATTCCTGCTGCTCTGGCACGTCATGTTGCTCGTCGTACTGCCGGCCGCGATGTGCACGTTTGCGTCGGCCCCTCGCGTGACGAACTCGAGGTTTTGATCGATAAGGCCGATGTTGTTGTCGATGCCATTTTTGGTACCGGTTTCCACGGAAATCTGCGTGCGCCGTTCTCCATCTGGATTCCTACGGTCAATGAATGCGCCGATTGTGTCGTATCCATTGATGTTCCCTCGGGCCTGAATGCCGAGACGGGCGTTGTTGATGACGACTGCATTCGTGCCGAGCATACGGTGACGATGATTGCGCCCAAGATTGGTCTGTATAGCGCTGATGGTCCTGAGTATGCTGGCGATTTGATCTGCGGCAATCTTTACGACCGTCTTGACGAGGTCATCGATGATGTCGACCACGCCGCCGAGATTGTCGAGCCCGGTGACTTAGTTGATTACTTTGCCCCACTACCTACGAATATCGATAAGTATTCCCGTGGCTCTGTGCTTATTGTCGCCGGATCTGCGCAATATCCTGGTGCTGCCATTATGGCGGCCAAGTCTGCAGCTCGCGCGGGTGCTGGTTACGTGGCAGTCGCGGCTCCTGACGCCTGCGCCAATCTTATTCGCATGGCACTTCCTTCGATTCCCGTCTTTGCTATTCCGTCTGATTCCCGCGGCTCCTTTGGCGCCGCTGCGCGCATGACTGTGTGCGAG
Source organism: uncultured Collinsella sp. (assembly GCA_900548075.1). GTDB lineage: Bacteria > Actinomycetota > Coriobacteriia > Coriobacteriales > Coriobacteriaceae > Collinsella. The sequence goes on along the minus strand of URJD01000090.1, from coordinate 5,435 downwards.
ATTGCAAAGAAGTACAGCTGTGTACTGTGCGGTCCCGGTATGACGACATCTGCCGGCGCTATGCAGGTGGTTTCGGGCTTGCTCGAGCTTGATGTGCCGCTTATCTTGGACGCCGATGCACTCAACTGCCTTGCTAAGATTGCCATTGACGGTATTGATAGTAACCCCGAGATGTATCGTCGCGAGCAGCCGTTGGTTATGACGCCGCACTATCGTGAGCTTTCGCGTCTGGTTGCCGGTGACGAGGTGAACGACCTTGGTACTGCGATTGCAGCCGCGCAGAAGATTGTCTGGGCTGCAGGCTCTGACAATCTGGTGGTCATTGCCAAGGGGCCGACGACGGCTATCTGTGGCGTTGAGCGTGTGCTGCTGCCGCTCTCGGGTCCGGCTTCTCTGGCAACTGCCGGTTCGGGTGATGTCCTCGCGGGTATTTTGGCCGGCACGCTTGCCACCATGCGCGACGAGATGGATCGTTGGGAGTTGCTGTATTCGTACGCCGTCGCACTTCACAGCTACGCCGGTTTTGCCGCGGCGACGGAGTATGGTGAGAAGAGCGTCATCGCGACCGATCTTATCGACTTGATCGGTCCGGCCATGGAACTGGCGGCAAAGGATGCGCTCGAAGATCTGGGAATCATGGACGAAGGGTCGGATGACTAATCATGAATAAAGCCGATTTGACGCGCTGGTCCTGGGTCGAGATCGACCGCGGGGCGCTCCGTCGCAACACGAGGGCCTATAAGAACTTGCTGAATCCACGTCAGCGCCTGTGCTGCGTGGTCAAGGCCGATGCTTATGGCCATGGAGCTGTTGAGTGCGCCAAGATCATGTATTCGGCCGGTGCCGACATGTTTGCCGTGGCGACGGTTAACGAGGGCGTTGAGCTCCGACAGGGCGGGATTACGAAACCCATCCTCATCCTAAGCGAGCCGCCTATCGAGGCCATTCCGACGTTGCTCGAGTTTGATATCATGCCTTCGGTCTATACGTCTGACTTTGCTCTTGCGTATGGCGAATGTGCCGTCGCGGCGGGCAAAGTGGGCAAGTATCATCTCGCCATCGAGACGGGCATGAATCGTATCGGCGTTCACTACACGCAGGTGCTCGACTTTGTCCGCGGTATAAATTTCCATCGCGGTATTCAGTGCGACGGCGTATTTACGCACTTCGCCACGGCCGATGAACCTTCGGGCTGGGACTACAAGCTGCAGTGTCAGCGCTTTACCGAGGCCGTTCAGGCCATTAAGGATGCGGGTTTTGAGTGCGGTATCGTGCACTGCGCCAACACGCCGTCCTCGATGCTCGACCCCTCGATGCATTTTGATATGATCCGCGCCGGCGTTGGCTTGTATGGCATGCAGCCGTGCGAGCTGAGTGGCCGCGTGATGCAGCTTGATCCCGTTATGAGCGTCCATGCGCGTGTGACGCGCGTGGCACACCCTGCGATGGGTGAGGGCGTGGGCTACGGTTTTACCTACCGCGTACCGCGTACGCGCGTTCAGATCTGCACGCTGCCGATCGGTTATGCCGATGGCCTATCGCGTACGCTTTCCAATCGTATGGATGTGCTGTATCGCGGCGAGCGTGTGCATCAGGTTGGCAATATCTGCATGGACCAGTTTATGGTCGCCATTCAGTCCAACCCGGCACACGAGATTCCCGAGGCCGAGTATGGTGACGAGATGATCATTGTCGGCCGCGATGGCGATGCCGAGATCACTATGGACGAGATGGCCCGACTGCGCGGAACGATTAACTACGAGGTCGCCTGCGGCTTTGGCATGCGTCTCGACAAGGTCTACGTGTAGGAGCCGCTATGGGCGTCATGCACATCCCCGGCCATACCCATCAGGCACCACGTGAGGTCGCACTCGAGGAAATTGAGGCCGTTCTGGGCGATTGTCACCTTTGCCAGCTTTACCAGTCGCGCCATAACATCGTGTTTGGCGTGGGAAACCCCCACGCTCGCGTGATGTTTATTGGCGAGGCGCCGGGCCGCAATGAGGATTTGCAGGGCGAGCCCTTTGTGGGGGCGGCAGGCGAGGACCTCAACGGCATTTTGTCGCTGGCGGGGCTCAAACGCGAAGACGTCTACATTGCCAACGTGCTTAAGTGCCGCCCGCCGGGAAACCGCAATCCGCGTCCCGAGGAAGTGCTGGCTTGCTCGCCATTTTTGCGTGAGCAGATTCGAAGCATCTGGCCCGATATTATTGTGACGCTCGGCAACCCCGCGACGCACTTTGTGCTAAAGACCGAGATTGGCATTACTAAGCTGCGCGGCAGGTTCCACCAGATGGGGCATTTTGTGGTAATGCCCACGTTCCATCCGGCAGCAGCGCTGCGCAATCCGGCGTGGCAGGAGCTGCTGGAGGAAGACTTTAAGATGCTGGGCGACTATCTGGAGCGACATCCCGCGCCAGAGGACGCCTCGGAATAATAAGGAGCATATATGTCCCTGGAGCGCCTGGGGGTAGGTACTTACAAAACGACTTGCGCTGCCGATACGGAGTACTTTGGCGAGCTAATTGCACCGTGCCTTGAGGACGGCGATGTGCTCATCCTGACCGGTGGCCTGGGAGTGGGCAAAACTCACTTTACCAAGGGCGTCTCGCGCGGGCTGGGCGATGGGCATATGGTTACGAGCCCTACGTTCGCCCTCATGGCCGTTCACGATCAAGGTCGTATTCCGCTGTTTCACTTTGATCTATACCGCCTGGAGCATGCCTACGAGCTCGAGGATACGGGCATTTTCGATGTGCTGGGCTATGAGGGTGCTTGCCTGCTGGAATGGGGCGAACAATTCCAGGACGAGCTGACGGATGAGTATCTTTCGGTGACGCTCAGGCGTGATGAGGGCGACAGCGACGTGCGAACGATAACGCTTGAGGCGCACGGTGACCGCGCAATGGAGCTTTCCCATTTGATTGATAAGGCTGTACAAGATGAGCTTGCATAACGACAACGCGCTGGTGGTGGCGCTCGATACCTCGACTGACATGCTTGCCTGCGCGGCAAGCTGGATTGATGGGCAGACGGGTGAGACGAAGCTCGTGAGTGGCGACCACATGTGTCGCCGCCACGCCAACGTTGAGCTCGTGAATACCGTTGATGGCGTGCTGGCTCAAGCCGGTCTGGATCGCAGCGATGTTGGTTGCTATGTGGTCGGCCGCGGCCCGGGGTCCTTTACGGGTGTGCGCATCGGCATCTCCACTGCCAAGGGCCTCGCGCGTGGTGCCAATGTTCCGCTGCTGGGCGTGTCGACGCTCGACGCTTGCGCTTGGACGGCGTGGAAGGCTGGCGTGCGCGGCAAGCTTGGTATCTTGGCCGATGCTATGCGCGGTGAGGTATATCCGGCGCTGTATATGCTGGTCGATGAGGGTCCCGAGCGTCAATTTGAGCGCGAACACGTGGTCAAGGCCGCCGTGGCGCTCGATGAGTGGCGCCAAGCAGCGGACTGGGGCCAGGTTCAGCTGACCGGTGACGGTCTCGTGCGCTATGGCAAGCTGCTGGGTGAGGACGAGGCCGCCCGCTGCGTGGAGCGCGACCTGTGGTGGCCTTCGGGCGAGGGCTTGCTGCTCGCGCACGCTGCGGGTGACGGCGATCCGGCCCGCGTCCTGCCGATTTACACGCGCCTTTCGGATGCCGAGGAAAACGAGCGCAAGCGTCTTGGTCTTGCCGAGAGTGCACAGAGCGAAATTACGGGCGTTGCCGATGAGCTCGCCGGTCGTCATCTGCAGTTCCGTCCCATGGGCGCGGCGGATGCCGAGGGCGCAAGCGCGCTGGAGGCTGCCTGCTTTGAAGGTGCCGGACACGAGGCATGGACGCCGGGCATGTTCCTGTCCGAACTGGGCGAGGACGTCGCTGCGCCGCGTAGTTGGTGGGTGGCACACGACGACGGCAAGCTGCTGGGCCTTGCCGGCGGTATGGTCGTGGACGGTGATGTGCAGATTCTGGATGTCGCCGTCGACCCGGCACATCGCCGTGAGGGCATTGCCCGCAAGCTGCTGTCGCACGTGAGCTATGATGCCCAGATGCTCGGCTGCACTACGGCTTCGCTCGAGGTCGAGGACGGTAACGAGGGAGCGACCGCGCTTTATAACGCTCTGGGCTTTACCGAGGCTGGCCGTCGCCGCGGCTACTATGGTGCCGGCAAGGACGCCATCGTCATGACGGCTCCGCTGCCCCTGGTGCTTCCGGTCGATAATGCTTCGCCCGAGCCGACGGCGGCAGAGCAGCGCGTATGGCCGCTGCCTGCGCCTGGGCGCTCCGAGGGGGAGCGTGCCGAAATTGAGCGCCGCCGCCTAGTGCTCGCTATCGAGAGCTCCTGCGACGAGACGGCCGTGGCGATTATCGATGCGGATGGCAATATGCTGGCCAACCAGGTGTCGACACAGATTGATTTTCACGCCCGCTTTGGCGGCGTGGTGCCCGAGATCGCCTCGCGCAAACACGTTGAGGTGATTGTGAGTGTCGTGGATGCGGCGCTCGAGGATGCCGCAGCATCGCTTGGTCTTGAGGGTGGAGCCATCGCGCCGAGCGAACTCGCCGCTGTTGGCGTGACGCAGGGTCCGGGCCTGGTGGGTGCTCTGGTAGTGGGCGTCGCCTTCGCCAAGGGCTTTGCCTATGCCGCCGGCAAGCCGCTCGTGTGCGTCAACCATCTGGAGGGCCATCTGTTCGCCAACCTGCTGGCGCAGCCCGATCTCAGGCCGCCGTTTATCTTCACGCTCGTCTCGGGCGGTCATACCATGCTCGTGCACGTGAAGGCATGGGGCGACTACGAGGTACTTGGTGAGACACTCGACGATGCTGTGGGCGAGGCCTTCGACAAGGTAGCCAAGGCGTTGGGTCTGGGCTATCCCGGTGGCCCCATCATCTCCAAGCTGGCCGAGACGGGCAACCCCCGCGCGATCGATTTTCCTCGCGCGCTTAACAGCAGGGGAGACTATCGTTTCTCGCTTTCGGGTCTTAAAACGGCCGTGACGCTCTACATCGAGCAGGAGACCAAGGCCGGGCGCACGATTCACCTGCCCGATCTGGCGGCTTCGTTTGAGGCAGCCGTCTTTGACGTTCAGTACAAGAAGGCCAAAAACGCCCTGCATGCCACCGGATGCAAGGAATACTGCATCGGTGGCGGCGTCTCGGCCAACCCGCATCTGCGCGAGATGATGATCAAGAAGCTTGGGCGTCAGGGGATCCGCGTAACGGTGCCGCCTTTGTCTGCCTGTACCGATAACGCAGCCATGATCGCGGAGGTCGCTCGCCGTAAATTCGACCGAGGTGAAATCTCGCCGTTCGACGTCGATGCCGATCCGAACATGACGCTGTAGTCGCAAAGGTGCGGTCCCCGGCACTGCCCGGGCGCCAACGGCCGCATATGAACTTTCCTGCTCTACAGTCCTGCTCACGACGGAGGCCACATTAAGTGGCCTCCTGTT
>URJD01000089.1 GCA_900548075.1 uncultured Collinsella sp. | reverse complement strand
GCTCGTCGGTCGCGCTCTTGCCATCGTAGGCACCCAGGTTCACACCGGTCAGCACGACCTCGGGCACGCCGGCCTCCTGAGCTTCACGCACCTGTTCGAGCACGGACTCGACGGGCACGGAACGCTCGGGGCCGCGGGCCTTCCATACGATGCAATAAGTGCAGCGGTGGTTGCAGCCATCCTGGATCTTCACGCCCAGCCGCGAACGACCGAGAGCATCGACCACGTCGCCATCGCTGCAGGCGGGCACGCTATCGGATTCGACACCCAGCACCTCGCAGACGCGCTCGGCGACGTCAATCTTGGACGGTTCGGCGATCACGCGATCGGAGAGCTCCAGCAGCTCCTCGGGATGAAGGTTGACGACGCAGCCGGTTACGACCACGTAAGGCTCGCCGGGATAGGCAAGAGCGTGACGGACTGCCTTGCGGGTCTTGGCCTCGGCCTCCCCCGTCACGGCACAGGTGTTAATGACGATCAGATCGGCGTCCTGGGGCTCCACCATCGCAAAGCCCAGGCGCATAAGATCGGCAGTGATACGGTCGGACTCAACCCGGTTGACACGACAACCGAGGTTGACGACGGAAATATGGGGTGCGAGCACACGGGCTCCTTAATCGAGGATGTCGTCGAGGGCACTCTTGATACGGTCGGTCACCGACTTCTTACCGGATGCGACGTCATCGCCCATCTCGTCGGCAAAGGCGCGAAGCAGCTCGCGCTGCTTGTTGGAGAGATTGGTGGGAACGACCACGCGCAGCTGCACAATCAGACGACCGCGCGAGCCGCCACCGCCGATACGCGGCATGCCGTAGTTGTTAACGCTCACGGTGTCACCGTACTGTGTGCCGGCGGGAATCGTCACTTTAACGACCTCGTCAGGCATAATGCCCTCGACCTCAATCTCGCAACCGAGCGCGGCCTGCGCAATCGAGATATCGCTCACCAGATAGAGGTCATCGCCATTACGCTTAAAACGCTCGTGGTCGGCGACACGCACGTTGACGATCAGGTCGCCCGACGGCTCGCCACGAAGGCCGGCCTCGCCAAAACCACTCACGCGCAGCTGACGACCGGTCGAAACACCAGCGGGAATATCGATGTCAATCTTTTCGTGAGAAGGCGTGCGGCCCTGGCCGTCACAGGTCTCGCAGGGATGATCGATGACCGTGCCTTCGCCGTGGCAGTCGGGACAGGGCGAAGAGGACTGAACCTGGCCCAGGAAAGAACGCTGGACCGTCGTCACATAGCCTGTGCCGTGGCAGCGGCTGCACTGCTTTTCGGTCGCGCCCTCGGCCTTGCCGGTACCATTACAGTCATCGCAAGGGGCAAGGCGGTCGTAGCTGATCGTCTTTTTGCAGCCGAGCGCCGCCTCCTCGAGCGTCACCGAAAGGGAGATGGCCATATCGCGACCGCGACGGCGCTCGCGACGGCTGCGAGCGCCACCACCGGCGCCACCGCCAAAGAACGACGAGAACAGGTCGTCCATGCCCATGCCACCAAAGATATCGTTGATGTCGACATAACCAGAGCCACCAGGGCCGTCAGCGGTGCCGTAACGGTCGTAGTTAGCACGCTTCTGCTCGTCGGAAAGAACGGAATAGGCCTCGTTGAGCTCTTTGAACTTGGCCTCGGCCTCGGGGTCGTCCGAAACATCCGGGTGTACCGTACGGGCTTTCTTTAGAAACGCGCGCTTAATCGTCCGCGCGTCGGCATCCTTGTCAACGCCAAGTACCTCGTAGTAATCCCTATTTTCCGACACGACCGAATCCTTCCAACTTTCATTATTGTCACAGTGCGTCCTATACCCAAGCTGGGCCGAGCGCAAACAGAGGGTTTGATGTTATTGAATTCCGTACGGCGAAAGCACGGCCCGCTGCGAGCAGCTCGCGAACCAAACCGACACGAGCGCGAACATAAAACCGTTGGCAAATCCATTGGCAAACTGCATCGCGCCGCGCTTCCACCACAGCAGACTGCGATGAAGCACGCCGTCCGACAGCACCATGAACAAGCCCATGGCAAACGGAATGAAGCACATCATGGCAAAGGCGGAGAACACGCCCGAGATGGCCGACAGCACCAAAAACGGAGCGATGATGCCCATGAGGTAGAAGCCGGTGCGAGCCTTACCCTCCAGGCGCTCGGCCTCAACGTGCGCACGACCGACCAGATCGCCGCCCGAAGCGCCGTTCGTGCCGGCATGACCCATGTTGGGGATGCGCACCTCGTCGCCATCATGCGTGCCGGCGGGAAACTCAATCGTCTGCTCGGAGGTTACGCGGGTACGGCCGCTGCCACCGCAATCGGGGCACGGGTCGGCAACGACCTTGCCGGAACCGCCGCACTCAGGACAAACCGTCTGGAACGTGCCCGCACCAAACAGGAAGGACAAGTCGACGTCGATGTGGCCGCGGCCACCGCAGCTCGGACAGGTGTGGGCATGCTCTGACGAAACGGAGCCCGATCCGCCACAATGTCCGCAGGTGTCAAAGCGGGTGTAGCGAACGGTCTTGTGGGCACCGCCCTTGGCCTCCTTGGCGTCGAGCTTGATATCGACGACCACGTTGGCACCACTCTCGGGGTTGTAGGCCGCCTGGCCGCGACGGGGCTGGCCCCAGGCGCCCCCGAAGGGGAAACCGCCATCAAAGGGATTGCCGTAACCGGCGCTGCCGGCATAGCCACCGCCATAGGGCGAAGCCGTCGGTGCACCCGCAAAGGGATTACCCGACCGCATGGCGTCGTAACGCGCACGCTTCTGCTCGTCCGAGAGCACGGCGTAGGCCTCGGAAACCTCTTTAAACTTCTCCTCGGCATCCGGCTCCTTATTGACGTCCGGATGGAGCTTACGGGCCTTTTGCTGGAAAGCCTTTTGAATATCACGCGAGGTGGCGTCCTTGGAGACACCCAAGATCTCGTAGTAATCTTTTTCGTTCATCGTCGCCATGCGCGGCAACCTCCTGCTCACAGCAGCGTATATATTGCGGTAATTCTACCCGAGCGGCCTAAGCTAGACCCCAAAACAGCTCGAACAGAACATTTCCATCGAGCCAACCCAGGTGGGTCGGCGCCAGGCGGGCACAGATGCGGCCGGTGACGACATCGTCAGAGGCAATAGGCCCCACATGGGTATCACCGTTCTCGGGCACCCAAGTGGCAAGCCCAAGCTCAAGAGCACGGTCACAAGCCACTGTCAGCTCCTCAGAGGGGATGACACGAGACGCGCGAACCAACAGGTCGGAATCAATACCGCGCGTCATGCGACAAGCGAGCATCAGGTCCTCGGCTGCCGCCTCGCGATATGTCAGGTACTCGGCCTCAAACAACGTCGCGTCATCGTTGCGCTGGACCAGACGCACGCGGTGAAAGTCACCACGGGGGGCCACGCCGGGAAACAGCCCAGCCAGGCGATCGAAATCCTCGGCATCGAGCATACCCGCGGCAGAACGACCCAAACCCAGATAGCCCCGACCAGTCCAGTAGGCGATATTATGAGCACATTCATGCCCATCGAGCGCGTAGCTCGCCACCTCATACGGATGGTAGCCCGCCGAACTCAGCCGCTCGCGCGCAACGTCCATGCATGCGGCTTGGAAATCCTCATCGGGCTCAAGCGACTCGTCACGGCACGCCATGCGGTAAAGCGGCGTGCCCTCCTCGAGCGTGAGAGGATAGACCGACACATGGTGCGGGGCCGCCGCAAGCGCGCCATCGAGCGTGTACTGCCAGCTCGCCATAGTCTGTCCGGGAAGCCCGCACATAAGGTCGCACGACACATCGAGCCCAACATCCTTCACCGTCACGATAGCCTCAAGTGCCCGTTCGGCATCATGAATGCGGCCAATGACGGCCAACTCGGTATTGTCGAGGGTCTGCACGCCCAGAGAGATGCGCGTGACACCCGCCTCAGCAAGCGCGGTGGCGAGCTCAGCGGTCAGCGACTCAGGATTGGCTTCGCAAGTAAACTCAACGGGCTTGCACCACATGGAGATACGACGGGCAAGTTTCACCAGGCGCTCCCCTGCCAGCGACGGCGTGCCGCCGCCTACGTAGACAGTGCGGATCTGCCTGAGTGCCCCAGCGTTGCCAAAAGCATCGAGGCGCGCATACAGGTGCTCAAAATAGGCATCGAGCGCAGCGTCCAGGTCGCACGGCGCCAAGCTTTGCGAGTCAAAGTCGCAATAGCGGCATTTTTGAGCACAAAACGGCACGTGCACATACAGCGCAGTAACGGCCACCGTTAGGCCTCCAGCGGATGAGCGGGCACCGACTCACCGGCGGCAAGCGCGGCCTCGCAGGCCACCACGTCGCGCTCGATATCATCGACCAGTGCCATAAACTCCTCGTACGTGGAGCAACGCACCACCCGAGCGCGCCAGGCGGCGGCATGGGGCATACCCTTTAAGTACCAGCTTGCATACGTACGGGCGCGCGACATAAGCGGCAGAAGCTCGTGCGTCAACGTCAGATGCTCACGCAGGGCCTCCAGGCGCTCGACCGAGGAGCGAGAAGGAACCGGCGTGCCATCGAGTGCAAGGGCGTGTGCATCGCCGAACACCCAGGGATTGCCGTAGATACCGCGCGCAATAAACACCGCGCTGGCAACCGAACCGCTCAGATGCTCAGCAGCGTCCTCGGCCGAGAACACATCGCCCGAACCAATCACGGGAATCTCGACGGCTTCGGCAACCTCATCGACGACAGACCAATCGGCCTGGCCCGTATAGAGCTGCGTGGCACAACGACCGTGCACGGCAACTGCAGAGGCGCCCGCCCCTTCGAGCATCTGGGCAAACGTTGCGGCGTTGCGATCCTCGGCATAAAAACCCTTGCGAATCTTCACGGTCACGGGAACATGCGCCGCGCCCACCGCTGCCTCGACAATCTTCTCGGCGAGGTCGGGCGTGCGCATAAGCGCCGAGCCCTCGCCCTTGGTAACGACCTTGCGAGCCGGACAGGCCATGTTGATATCAATCAATGACAGGCGATCGCCCACGCGTTCCTCGACGGCAGCGACGGCACTCGCAAACTGATCGGGCTTGGAACCAAAGAGCTGCACGCAAATCTGCTGTTCCTCGTCGGCCGGCAGCACCAGGCGCCACGTCTTGTTGCTGGCATAGGCAAGGCCTGCAACGCTCACCATCTCGCTGTAGGCAAAGTTGGCGCCGCGGCGGCGACACATGATGCGATAGGCGGGGTCGGTTACGCCCGCCATGGGAGCCATAAGGAACGGCTGCTCGGCATAGGCGCCCAGCAGCCGCTTGCTGTATTCAGAAAGCGCCATGGATCTACTCGTCCACCTTGAGAATCGCCATAAAGGCCTCCTGCGGAACCTCGACCGAACCGATGGCCTTCATGCGCTTCTTGCCCTCTTTCTGCTTCTCGAGCAGCTTGCGCTTTCGCGAGATATCGCCGCCGTAACACTTGGCCAGCACGTCCTTGCGGCGCGCCTTAACGGTAGAGCGGGCGATGATCTTATTGCCGATGGCGCCCTGGATAGGAACCTCGAACAGCTGTCGCGGGATGATCTCCTTGAGCTTATCGCACAGGCCGCGGGCCAGACCATAGGCCTTGTCCTTGTGCACGATAAACGACAGCGCGTCCACCTCGTCGCCCGAAAGCAGGATATCGAGCTTGACGAGCTCGGAGGGGCGATATTCGTTGAACTCGTAGTCGAGCGAGGCGTAACCCTTGGTGCGGCTCTTGAGCTGATCGAAGAAGTCCAAGATGAGCTCGGCGAGCGGCATATCAAAGCGCATCTCGACCGATTTGCTCGTCAGGTGGATCATATCGGTCGTGACGCCACGGTGTTCGATAGCGAGCTGCATGACGGCACCCGTATACTCGGGCGGGCAGATGATCTTTGCCTTGAGGTAGGGCTCTTCGATACGCTCGATGCGCGTGGCCTCGGGCAGATCCTGCGGGCTGCGAACATCGATCATCTCGCCATCAGTCTTGTACACGTGGTAGTCGACCGAGGGGCTCGTGGCGATCAGGTCCAGATTGAACTCGCGCTCCAGGCGCTCCTTGACGACCTCCATGTGCAGCAGGCCCAGGAAGCCCACGCGGAAGCCAAAGCCCAGCGCCACCGACGTCTCGGGCTCCCACACCAACGACGGATCGTTGACGTGCAGCTTATCGAGCGCGTCGCGCAGGTTCTCATAGTCCTTGTTGTCGATGGGGAACAGGCCCGTGTAGACCATGGGCTTGGCCTCACGGTAGCCCGGCAGCGGCTCGGGACAGGGGTTCGAAGCCCACGTAAGGGTATCGCCCACGCGCACGGCCTCGGGGTCCTTCAGGCCCGTTACCACGTAGCCGACCTCGCCGACGGTCAGAGCATCGACCGGCGTCTCGGCGGGGCGCTTGACGCCCACGCCGTCGACCAAGAAGTCGCCCTTGGCCTGCATCATGCGCAGGGTATCGCCCTTTTTGATTGAACCGTCAAAGACGCGCACCGTAGCGACGACGCCGCGGTACTCATCGAAGTACGAATCCAGAATAAGTGCCTTGAGAGGGCCATTTGCATCGCCCTTGGGAGGCGAGATCAAAAAGACGATGGACTCCAGCAGATCGTGGATGCCCTCGCCGGTCTTGCCCGACACGCACACGGCATCGTCGGCGGGAATGGCCAGATCGTCTTCGATCTCGGTCTTAACCTCGTCGGGGTGCGCCGAGGGAAGGTCGATCTTATTGATGGCCGGAACAATGTCCAAGTTGGCGTTCATGGCGAGCGTCGCGTTGGAAACGGTCTGCGCCTCGACGCCCTGAGTGGCGTCCACGACGAGCACCGCACCCTCGCAAGCAGCAAGCGAACGCGAGACCTCGTAGGTGAAGTCCACGTGACCCGGCGTATCGATCAGGTTGAACTGATACGTCTCGCCGTCGTCGGCGTCGTAGGACACGCGAACGGCATTGGACTTGATCGTGATGCCGCGCTCGCGCTCAATGTCCATCGTGTCAAGCAGCTGCGACTCCATGTCGCGCTCATCGACGGTATGGGTGAGCTCGAGGATGCGGTCACTGATCGTGGACTTGCCATGGTCAATATGCGCAACGATCGAGAAGTTGCGGATGTGGGAAATGTCAATTGAAGTATTCATGCGGACTATCTTAC
>URJD01000088.1 GCA_900548075.1 uncultured Collinsella sp. | reverse complement strand
AAGGAGATGTCCTTGATGGCGTGGATGGCGCCGTACCAGACGTTGATGTTGTAGACGGAAAGCATCGGCTCTGCCATTTAGTTCTCCCCCTTATCCTGCTTACCCAGATACGCCTCGATAACGGCGTCGTTGTTCTGGATTTCCTCCGCCGTACCCTTGGCGATAACCTTGCCAAAGTTAAGCACGCAGATGCCCTCGCAGATGTTCATAACGAGCGACATATCATGCTCGATAAGCATGATGGCGATGCCGAAGGTGTCGCGAATCTTGACGATGTTCTCCATGAGCTCCGCGGTCTCGGACGGGTTCATGCCGGCGGCAGGCTCGTCGAGCAGCAGCAGCTTGGGGTTAGTGGCAAGCGCGCGGACGATTTCCAGACGGCGCTGAGCGCCGTAAGGAAGCGAGCCGGCCTGTTCATTTGCCAGGTGCTCCATGTCAAAAATGGACAGCAGCTCCATGGCGCGCTCGTGGGCGGCCTTCTCGTGTTTCCAATACGTCGGCAGGCGCAGCACGCCCTCAAAGCCGGAGTAGCGCTCCTGGTTGTGCAGGCCGACCTTAACGTTGTCCTCCACCGTCATGGTGTTGAACAGGCGAATGTTCTGGAACGTACGGGCAATACCCATGCGGTTGACCTGGTAGACTGACTTGCCCGAGGTGTCCTCACCATCGAGCAGGATGGTGCCGTGCGTAGGCTGGTACACCTTGGTGAGCAGGTTGAAGACCGTGGTCTTGCCGGCACCGTTGGGGCCGATGAGACCGGCGATCTCAGTCTTGCCGATGGTCAGGCTAAAGTCATCGACTGCCTTAAGGCCGCCGAATTCAATGCCCAGGTGGATGCACTCGAGCGCCGGGCGCTGGCCCAGGTCGCGGTCGGGAACGATGGCGCCAGAAGGATACGGGACCATCTTGCCCTTGTTGAACTCAAACTTACTGGGCATCGGCTGCCACCTCCTTCTTGGAAGCAAAGCGATCCTTAATGCGTGCGAAGAACGCCTTGAGCTGTGGGTTGTTGGTAAAGACCATGACCAGAATCAACACGATGGCGTAGATGAGCATGCGGTAGTCCGAGAACTGACGGAGCAGCTCGGGGAGCACCGTGAGCAGCGCCGCGGCGATAACGGAGCCGCGCATGTTGCCCAGGCCGCCCAGGACCACGAACACCAGAATGAGGATGGACGTATTGAAGTCGAACTTAGTGGCGGAAAGCTGCGAGAAGTTACCGCCGAACAGGGCTCCGGCAGCACCGGCGAGGGCAGCGGAAACCACGAAGGCGATCATGCGGTACTGGGTGACGGAGATGCCCACAGACTCGGCAGCGATCTTGTTGTCGCGCACGGCAATAATGGCACGACCGGTACGGCTGCGAACCAGGTTGAGCACAATCACGAGCGCGACCATAACCAGGATTGCGCCGGCAAGGAAGGTCGAATAGGTCGACACGCCCGATGCGCCCTGCGCGCCCTTGATGATGGCGGTGCCGTCCTCGAGCAGGTGCAGGTCGTCGATCGTGGAGTTACCCGTGATGTTAAAGATCACATGCAGGCCGCGGGAATCGACGCCCACAATGAGGCAGGTGACGACCTCTTTGATAATCTCGCCAAAAGCGAGGGTCACGATGGCCAGATAGTCGCCGCTCAGGCGCAGGACCGGAATACCGATCAAGAAGCCCAAGATGGCAGCGGCGATAGCGCCGACCACAATGCTGATGATCAGACGCATCGGATCGGACGGAACGGTGCTCTCCAGCGCGACGGCAGTGACGATGCCCGTATAGGCACCGACGCTCATAAAGCCCGCGTGGCCCAGCGACAAGTCGCCCGCAATGCCGACGACGAGGTTAAGGGAGATGGCCATGACGATATAGGCCGTGATGGGAACCAGCTGACCGGCAATCATGCGCGGGATCATGTGGTTGGACTGCATAAAGAACACGATGGCGAACGCCACAAGGCACATGGCGTACGTGACAAAGTCGTGACGCGTCTGCTTGTCTTTAAGAAACTTCATAACGCTCACCTACACCTTCTCGGGGACGTACTTGCCCAAGAGGCCGGCAGGCTTGACGAGCAGGACGATGATCAAAACACCAAAGACGATGGAGTTGGCAAGGCTCGTGGAAATGTAAGCCTGAGCCATCGCCTCGATGATGCCGATGAGAATGCCGCCGACAAAGGCACCGGGGATGGAGCCGATGCCGCCGAAAACGGCAGCGTCGAAGGCCTTGATGCCAGGCATGGCGCCCGTGGTGGGCTGCAGGACCGGCGAGTAGGAGCACAGGAGCACGCCGGCGATGGCAGCGAGGGCGGAGCCGATGGCGAACGTCATCGAGATGGTGCGGTTGACGTTGATGCCCATGAGCTGAGCGGCGGCCTTGTCCTCGGACACGGCGCGCATGGCCTTGCCCATCTTGGTCTTACCTGTAAAGAACATCAGGCCGGCCATGATAACCAGGCAGGCGACGATGGTGACGAGCGAGACGGCGCTTACGTTAAACTTGGCCAAGAACTCCGGCACCGGGAAGGTGACGAGCGAAGTGAAGTTCTTGGGCGTGGCGCCCCACAGAAGCTGCGCGGCGTTCTGCAGGAAGTAAGACACGCCGATGGCCGTGATCAGAACGGCCAGCGGGCCTGCTTGGCGCAGCGGCTTATAGGCCAGACCCTCAATGAGAACACCGAGAACCGTGCAGACCACACAAGAGAGAACTACAGATGCCCAGCCCGGGAGGCCGAGATACGACGTGGCGCAGAACGAGACATAGGCACCGACCATGATGACATCGCCGTGAGCGAAGTTGAGCATCTTGGCGATACCGTAGACCATGGTGTAGCCCAACGCGATGATGGCGTAGACGCTGCCCATGGACAGGCCGTTGACCAGGTATTGGATAAAGACCGTCATGTTCCACATCCCCCTTTCGAATAGGTTTCCAGTTAATGTATGAAACAGGGACGTTACACTGTCCCTAGATACCAAGCAAGCAGGGAAGGCCAAAACCTCCCCTGCTTGGGATCAAAACCGCTCTATGTAAGGCGGCCAATTAGGCCTGTACGTACTTGCCGTCGGTGATGACGTACGCCGTGGGCTCCTTCTGGACCTGGCCCTTATCGTTCCAGGTGAGCTTGCCAGTCAGACCGTCAACGGTAATCTTGAGCATAGCCTTGGACAGCTTCTCGGCGACCTCGGTCGGATCGGCGTCGACACCAAGACCGGCCTCCTTGACGGCCTCGGCCACCGCGTGCACGCCGTCGTAGGCGTCGGCGGCAAACTGGTCGGGGGTATCGCCGTACTTATCCTTGTAAGCGTTGACGAAGTCGGCGTTCTTCTCGTCGTCGGCGGAGAACGGGGTCATGAGCAGCAGACCCTCAGCAAGAGAGGTATCGAAGCCCTCAACGCCCAGGATGCCGTCCATGCCGTCGCAGCCCATCATCTTGACGTCGTAGCCCATGTCCTTGGCGTTCTTGAGCAGGACGGACGCCGGCGTGTAGTAGATCGGCGCAAAGATCATGGTGGCGCCGGCCTGCTTGGCCTTGGTCAGCTGGTTGGTAAAGCTCGTGGCGGAGTCGTCCTTAAAGGTCTCCTCGTCAACAATCTCGAGCTTGGACTCAGCGGCCTGGGCCTTAAAGGAATCTGCGATGCCCGAAGAATAGGCGTCGCCGGAGTTATAGAACAGCACGAACTTCTCGTCCGCATACTTCTGCGCCAGGAACTTGGCAGCGTTGACACCCTGGTTGGGGTCGGTGAAGCAAACCTGGAAGACGCAATCCTTGCCGTCGGTGACGTCCTCGGAGGACGCGGACGGGGTGATCATGAACGTCTTGGGGTCGTTACCGCACTCGGCGGCAACGGCAACCGACGCACCCGTGGTGGTCGGGCCGACGAGGGCCTGCATGCCCCAGTCGAGCAGGGTGTTGAAGGCGTTGACGGCCTTCTCGCCATCGGCCTGGTCATCCTCGGCCTTGCTGGCAAGCGGCAGCTCCTTGGTCGAGAAATCCTTGCAGCCAAGCTCGACACCCTGGGTAACGGACTTGCCGTAGGACGCGTTGGCGCCGGTCAGCGGGCCGATGGTACCGATCTTAAACGAAGCGTCGCTCGAAGCGGAACCGCTGTCGCCGCCGTTGGAGGAGCAACCAGCTAGAATAGACATCGCCCCCAGACCTGCTGCGCTCGCGATAACGCTCCTGCGATTCATAACAGGATTCAATGACTTACCGGTGAGGCTCGACATGCGGCTCTCCTCTCAAATCTCGTCGGGTTTCGGTTACCCGACAGGCCATCCTTCGCCGTGTTCGGCGTTCGCAAAATACTAGACGCTTTAGTTAAGGAAAGTGGCGATTATTTCAACTTTTCTTTGGATTTGTTCATTTATCCATAATTCTGCGTATTTCTATTACTTTATGCAGTAATGCCACTTTATTGTGTGAAAGTAATGTTTCCGTTCTGTTACAGGCGTCCCTGCCCTGAATAAAACGGCCTCACCGGTCGCGCTTTATGCGCACTTAGGCGGCGATGTACTTGCCGTCCTGAATCACATAGGCTGTGGCGGGCTTTTCGACCTGGCCCTCGTCATTCCACGTCAGCTCGCCTGTCAGGCCCTCGATCTTGATCTTGCGCATGGCCTTGGCAAGGTCGCCGGCAATGTCGGCACCGTCGGCCGAAATGTCAATCCCCGCCCTATCGATAGCCTCGGCGATGGCGTGGACGCAATCGTAAGCGTCGGCGGCAAACTGGTTGGGCGTCTCGTCGTAGGCATCCTTATAGGCCTTGACGAAGTCGGCATTCTTCTCATCGTCAGCCGAAAACGGGGTCATGAGCAGTACGCCCTCGGCAAGAGAGGTATCGAAGCCTTCCACAGAGAGCAGGCCGTCCATGCCGTCGGTACCCATGAGGGTCATGTCGTAGCCCATGTCCTTGGCGTTCTTGAGCAAAACGGACGCCGGCGTGTAGTAGATCGGCGCAAAGATGAGCGTGGCGCCGGCCTCCTTGGCCTTGGTGAGCTGGTTGGTAAAGCTCGTGGAAGAGTCGTCCTTAAAGGTCTCGGTATCGACGATGTCGAGCTTGGACGCCTTGGCCTGCTCGGCAAAAGCGTCGGCAACGCCCGAGCTATACGTATCGCCGGAGTTGTAGAACAGGGCGATCTTGGCATCCGCGTACTTCTCGGCCAAGAACTTCGCGGCGCTGGCGCCCATGGTGGGATCGGTGAAGCAAACCTGGAAAACCGTGGTCTTATCCTTGGTAACGTCGAGCGACGAGGCCGAAGGCGTGACCATGAGCATATCGTCGGCGATCTCGCCCGAGACAGCGACGGCGGCACCGGTGGTGACGGGGCCGACGAGCGCCTGCATGCCCCAGTCGCACAAGGTATTGAAGGCGTTGATGGCCTTCTCGCCGTCAGCGACGTCATCCTCAGACTTAAGCGAGAGTTTGAGGTCCTTGGTCGAAAAATCCTTGGCGGCGAGCTTGGCACCCTTCTCGGCCGAAACGCCATAGGTTGCCGCGGCGCCGGTCAGAGGGCCGATGACACCGATCTTGAAGGTCTTGCCGTCATCTGCGGAGCCGCCGTCCGAGCCACCCGACGAGCAACCAGCGAGTGCCGCGGTGCTACTGAGTGCCGCGGTGCTACTGAGCGCCGCGGCGCCAGCCAAGAAACTCCTGCGGTTAAGTACGTTGTTGATGCTAAACATGGTGTCCCCCTTTTCGCTGGCCGCGGTGCGACCGTCTTGCGGTACAGGGCAAACCTTATGGTGCAAACGTTGACAGTTTGTTACGGAAGTTCGTTTGTAGCGAGCGTGTTTCCAATGTTTCCGCAGCGTTTCGGGGGTGCCGTTTTGTGCGACTCCTGTTGCCTGGCGAGCACGCGCCCTCGGTTCACGCTAGAATGCACTCAACCTTTAAGCGGTTAATCCATCCATGAGATGCACGAAGGAGCTATCTATGAGCGAACCCCTGCGCACCGTGAACGTCGGCCTCATCGGTCTGGGAACCGTCGGCGGCGGCGTGGCCCGTCTGATCAAGAGCCACCACGATGAGTACCTGGCCGCCTACGGCATCGACCTTAAGCTGACCCGCGCCTGCGCGCTTGCCTGGGAGCAGGCCGAAGCCGCCGGTATTGAGCGCGAGGCCTTTACGAGCGACTGGCACGACGTCGTCACCGACCCCGCCGTCGACATCGTCGTCGAGCTCATCGGCGGTGAGCACCCCGCGACCGAAATCTTCACCACCGCCTTCGAGAACGGCAAGCACGTCGTCTCTGCCAACAAGGCCCTGCTGGGCCGTCACGTCGAGACGCTTGCCGAGAAGGCACGCGCGTGCGGCGTGCAGATTAAGTGCGAGGCCAGCTGCGGCGGTGGCATCCCCATTGTCAGCACGCTCGAGCACGACCTGGTGGGCAACAAGATCCTGACCATCGCCGGTATCCTTAACGGCACCACCAACTACATCCTGTCGCGCATGGACGCCGAGGGCGCCGATTACGCTGACGTGCTCGCCGACGCCCAGGCAAAGGGCTATGCCGAGGCCGACCCGTCCGCCGACGTCGACGGCTTCGACGCCGCCAGCAAGACGGCAATCCTCGCTTCCATCGGCTTTGGCACCCGTGTGACCACCGACGATGTCTACCAGCAGGGTATCCGTACCATCGGCGCCGAGGACATTGCCCAGGCCCGCGAGCTCGGCTACACCATCAAGCTGCTGGGCATCGCACGCAACACCGACGCCGGCGTCGACGTCCGCGTGCACCCCACGCTGATCCCCGCCGACCACATGCTTGCCAAGGTCAACGGCGCCATGAACGCTGTCTACGTGGTAGGCGACGCCGTGGGCGAGACCATGTTCTACGGTGCCGGCGCAGGCTCCTTCCCCACCGCGAGCGCCGTCGTGGGCGATATCCTGTCGCTCTCCGAGCAGATCAGCCGCGGCGTGGCTCCGCTGCCCGAGATTGAGCCCTATGGTCACAACCTCGCCTTTAAGCCCATGGACGAGCTCCAGACCAAGTACTATGTGCGCCTGAAGGTCGCCGACCGCGTGGGCGCCCTGTCCGAGACGGTCGACATCTTTGCCAAGCACAACATCTCGATCTCGCTCATCAACCAGGTCGAGGACGGCAAGTCGGGCGTCAGCGATGCCTGCTCGGTCATCTTCCTGACGCACCGCGCGCTCGAGAAGGACGTCCAGGCTGCCGCCGCCGAGCTTGCCAG
>URJD01000087.1 GCA_900548075.1 uncultured Collinsella sp. | reverse complement strand
TCTTGCGCGTGATGATGCCAATCTCCATGTACTCGTCCACGTCGAGCGGAATCGAGATAATGCCGGGGCCGTTGAGCTCGTGGCTGATCACGCCCGAGCATACCGTGTAGCCGTTGAGGCCCATGGCAAGGTTGAACAGCGTCGCACGGTCGCGCACGCGGATATTTTTGCGTCGCTCGAACGTCGAGGTCAGCTCCTCGGAATAGTAAAACGAGTTGTAGCTGCCCTGCTCGTAGGACAGGAACGGGTAGTCTTCCAAGTCCTCAAGCGTCACGCTCGAGCGGCACGCCAGCGGATGGTCTGCGCACACGAAGACATGCGGCGTAGCGCAGAAAAGCCCCTCGAATACGAGCTCGTTGGCGGCAAGCATGCGCTCGATAACCTCGCAGTTATGCTCAGATAAGTACAGAATGCCCAGTTCGCTTTTCATATGCGCGACATCCTCGATAATCTCGTGAGTCTGCTCCTCGCGCAGGGTGAAGTCGTAACGCGCGGCATCGAACTCGCGGATCACGTCAACAAACGCGTTAACGGCAAAGGAATAATGCTGGCAACTCACGCTAAAGTGCGGCACCTGCTCGGATGTGCCTTTGTACTTGCCCTCGAGCAGGTCGGCCTGGTCGAGCACCTGGCGCGCGTAGCCCAAGAAGGTCTCGCCCTCCTCGGACACAATGACTCCCTTGTTGGTGCGCTCAAAGATGTGCACACCCATCTCGTTTTCGAGATCGCGAATCGACGCGGTAATCGAAGGCTGCGACACAAAGAGCCGGCGCGAGGCCTCGGTGATGCTGCCGCATTCGGCAACTTTGACGACATATCTGAGTTGCTGGAGCTTCATGGCTTTCTCCCTAGACGTTCGTGACGTCGAAACCCGTCGCGTCCATCTGACGCATAAACGACGGCATCTCCCCCGTCGCGGCGCAGGCGGCAATCTGATGCAGAGCCCCGGCAACCGCATCATCTGCCGCAGCGCCGATATGCCAGCGCGCGGCAGCCGTGACGGCCTCGTTGGCATTGGCGACCGCCACGGAGTTGGGAACGGCATCGATCATGGGCAGGTCGTTATCGGAATCGCCAAATACGGCCACCTCATCGGGCGTCAGGTCCAAAGTGCGCGCCAGTTCCAGCGCAGCGCAGCCCTTGTCCCAACCGTCCGGAAGGATGTCGAACAGGCGCACGCGGTTGTTGGGAAACACAAGCGAGAGTTCCGGCACCTCAACGGCAGCGCTCTCGCGTAGCTCCGCGAGCTCCTCACGCGAACGGGCACTCCAGATATTCGCCTTAAACACCGGCGCGTCATCGACGACGGGACGGCACGGGGCCTCTTCGCCTTTGAGCCACGCATTGCCGCCCGACTCCATAGCGCGACGCACACGCTCGGGATTGCTCGTCACGCAATAGGCATCGTTGCCCCAAAAGTCATCGCCCAGGCTGTAGACTTTTAGAAATGTATCGTCGGTCTCTTGCTCCAGATAGTCGGCCAAACGCATCAGAGCATCGTTGTCGATTGCGCGCGAAGCGACTACTTCGCCGTCGACAAACATCACCTGGCCGTTACAGAACGCACCGGTCGAAAAACACTCGGAACGGTTTTTGAACATCCAGCCCATCGCGGACGGCTGACGACCCGAAACCGGCCCAAAGTGCAGACCCGCCGCCTGCATGGCATGAATACCCTCAATGGCGTAGTCGCTGGCGCCGTCATGCCCGGCTGGAATCAGCGTATCGTCCATATCGGTCAGCACAAGTTTGATCATAGAGTCCCCCAGTCATTTTCACCGTATCCATTGTAACGACCTGCCAATAAGGAACAGGTTTATTTTGGCAGGTTTTATCTGGGAAAATGTAACGCCCCAGTTGCCACCTACCAAAATAAACCTGTCCCTTTTTGGCAGGTGCGCTAGTATAGGGAACAACAGATTCGATGCGGGAGTGCCGGCGGTGCAAACCACAAGGCTGAGAGGGCAATGGGCCCAATCCTTTGAACCTGTCAGTTAATGCTGGCGTAGGGAGCATGCCGCCTTTACAGGGGCGCTGTCTATGCACAGCGCCCCTTTTCTATGCCAAGGAGGCATGTGCAGTGATTGATTCGGAACAGCTTAAGCAACATGTGATCAAGGCCGTGGAGGAGATTCACGCCACCAATCCGATGGCAGGCTCCATCACCAACACGGTGACGATTGACTTTGTCGCCAACGCACAGCTCGCCGTGGGCGGATCGGCCGCCATGGTCTATCTGCCCGACGAGGGCGAGGCACTCGTTGCCGGCGGCGGCGCCATCTATCTCAATATGGGTACGCTCTTCCCCATCTACGAGCAGACGATTCCCCGCGCGGCCAAGGCGGCACACGACGCCGGCAAGCCCTGGGTGCTCGATCCGGTTGGCCTGGGCATCGGTAGCCTGCGCACCCAGTTGGTAAACGAACTCAAGCAGTACAAGCCCGCCATCGTGCGCGGCAACGCCTCCGAGATCATCGCGCTCGCCGGCCTGTGGGGTCTTGAGGGTGAGGCGGCCGATCTGAGCCGCGTGCGCGGTGTCGATACCACCGACACGGTAGACGCTGCCCGCGATGCCGCCGTGGCGCTCGCCCGCTACACCGGCGGCGCCGTTGTGGTCTCGGGCGAAGTCGACCTGATTACCGACGGCACAACCGTGGCCAAGTCCCACGGCGGCAGCCCGCTCATGTCCAAGATCACCGGTTGCGGCTGCTCGCAGGGCGGCGTGCTGGCTGTGTACGCCTGCGCCGCCGATCCGTTTACGGCAGCCGTCTGCGGTGCCGCCGTCTACAACGTTGCCGGCACGCGTGCCGCCGCTGTCGCCGATGCCCCGGCAAGCTTTAAGGTCGCCTTTATCGACGAGCTCTACCGCGCGACCGCCCAGGACATTGCCGATAACCGACTCGAGCTCGAGGAGGCATAAGCCATGTCCGAGCCCGCAACCGATGCCGGCATGAACACACTCGTCGCCGTGGCCATCGCCCCATGCGGCACCGGCGATGAGCTGTCCGCCGAGGTCGCCGAGGTCGTGCGTGTCATTCGCGAGAGCGGCCTTCCCAACCGCACCACCTCGATGTTCACCGAGATCGAGGGCGACTGGGACGAGGTCATGCAGGTCGTGCGCGACGCGACCTTTGTGTTGGCGAGCAAGGGCATCCGCACCGAAGTCGTGCTCAAAGCCGATATTCGACCCGGATTTACCGACACCATGACCGGCAAACTCGAGCGCATGGAAGCACAGATCAAAAAGCAGGAGGAAGCACGATGAGCATCCGCGACAACCTTGATATCTCGGCCTATCTGGTACTCGGCCCCGAAAACACGCTCGGGCGCCCCGTGGGCGATGTGGTGGCCCAGGCACTCGATGCCGGCTTTACCTGCATCCAGGTGCGCTCCAAGGTGGCAAGCGCCCGCGAGATCATCGCGCTGACCGGCGACGCCGCGCAGGCAATCGCACAGGCTGGCAAGACCGGTCAGGTCGCTTTGCTGATCGACGACCGCCTGGACTGCGTACTCGCCGCGCGCGAGCAGGGCATTGCTGTCGACGGCGTGCACGTGGGCCAGAGCGATATTCCCGTCGAGGTCTGCCGCAAACTTTTGGGCCCCGATGCCATCGTGGGCCTTTCGGCCCGTTGCGAGGAGATGCTCGAGTACGTCAAGACCGCCGACATGAGTTTGGTCGACTACCTTGGCATCGGCCCGCTCCACGAAACCGAGACCAAGCGCGACTGCGGACGCGCGGCCGACGGCTCTATCATCACCAAGAGCTTTGAGGACCTGGCCGCACTCCACGCGGCAAGCCCCGTGCCCATCGTGGTGGGCGGCGGCGTCAAGACGGCCGACCTGCCGCAGCTCAAGGCAACCGGCGTCGATGGCTTCTTTGTGGTGAGCGCTGTCTGCAGCGCCGATGACCCCTACGCCGCGGCCAAGGAGCTCGTCGACACCTGGCAGCAGGCATAGGCATAGGCCGAACAGCTGATTCGCAGCCTCACATCTTCAGCAATGGAAAGCGCATCCCAGTTTGGACCTCCATTCCGGGATGCGCTTTCCATATAGAGGCTCAACGGGAAACCGCATCCCAGTCTGAACGCATATTCCGGGACGTACTTTCCGAAACCCCACCGCTTGGGAAACTGTAACCCGTTCTGAGCGCTCATTCTGGGACGCGCTTTCCGCCGAGTCCACGGCAGCTTGCCCTACCCCGCCAGATACGATTCCAACGCCGGCAAGGTCGCCTCCGCATCGCGGCGACCAATCTGGTAGATGCGTTCAAGTTCATCGGGCTCGCGACACAGCGACGGCACCTTCACCGATTCGCTCGGCCGCACCACAAAGACCTCGCCGGCAGCCTCGCGACGTGCCAGGCCATCGAGCGTAGCATTGTAGACCTCATGCCGATGCTCAAGCGCTGCGACAAACTCCGGATAGTGACGGAACACGCGACGCAGCATGGGCATCACGCTGTTGGGCTGCTTCACAAAGCCCGCCGGCTGCGTGAGCACCACGATATTGCGGTCATACCCCTGCGCAAACAGCCATGCACTGGGAATAGAATCGGCCACGCCACCATCCAGATACTTATGCCCCTCAATGGCGACAGGACGCGTTGCCACGGGAATAGCAGACGACGCCCGAATCCACTCGATATCGCGCTCGTCGCCATACGGCAGATCGTGATAGACGGCCTTGCCCGTCTCGATATCGGTACACACGCACGTAAACCGCATGGGGCAGGCACGATATGTCTCCAGGTCGATGGGATCGCGCTCGATGGGCACCTCGTGATAGGCAAAATCTGCATTGAACATATCACCGGTTCGCAGCCAGCTTGCTACACCTGCATAGCGCTTATCGGCGCAATAGGCCTTGTTGTAGCGAATGGCACGACCAATCTGGCGCGATTTAAAGTTGTAGCCAAACGCCGCGCCCGCCGAGACACCCACCATATGGTCGCAGGTCAAGCCACGCTCCATCCATACGTCGAGCACGCCCGCCGTATACATACCGCGGTAGCCGCCTCCCTCGAGTGCCAGCCCCACCGCGCGCGTCCTATCTGGCTGTGCCATGCGACCGCCTCCGTTTCTGCGTGTTAAAACGGAACAAGTATACCCGTCAACATATACCGTCCCAGTCGCATTTTCATCGAACATCGCATCGTCGCGCTACCGTTTGGCGAATAATAACCGCCCGCAACATGGACGCCCATATACAATCCTATACTGATGTTTATACTACTCAGCAGTTATCAACAGCGAACGCTAACCGACAAATAAACGCAGCAAGGCGGGGGCCTGGATACACGCAAAGTGTTGAGCAGCAACGCGTGTGCACAACGAGCTCGCCCGACGCAATCCGCCCCGACCTCAGAAAGCCACTTAGAACATGGATACTGTCAGCAATTACACCGAAACGCTCGAAAAGACCATCCGTGACCTTCTCGAGCGCCAGGATGATCTGATTAGGACGGCCTTTACCGACCAGCTCACCGGGCTCGGCAACCGCGGTGGCTTTGCCCGTTCCTTGGAGGAACTCTGGGAACAGGAACTGCCCGTGACCATGGCGTTTATCGATATCGATAACCTTAAGCACTGCAACGACGTCTTTGGGCATGACGAGGGCAACCGCTACATCTTGCAGGTAAGCCTCTATCTCAAACTGTATATGAAAGTGGACGAGGCGGCGTTTCGCATAGGCGGCGACGAGTTTGCCATCCTATCTACGATTGCGACCGAGGACGACCTCGCCGAACGTCTGGAACACTGCCGAACGATCCTGCTCAAAAACAACGATTCCGAGATGCCCCACTCGTTTAGCTACGGAGTGGCACACGCCGACCCCGCCCTGGGCGAAGCCTCCAATCGCATGACACTCGATGCCGACCATCGCATGTACGACTACAAGCTACGTCATGCCATACATCTTGATCGACGTAATATCGCGCAAGTCCACACCGATGACTTCGAAATAAGCGACCGTATTTTCGACGCCTTTTCGATGCTCAACGAAGGCCGTTATTTCTTTATCGAGAACTTGGACAAGGACCGCACCCTTTGGTCGCAAGGTGCCTTGCGCGATCTTGGTCTTCCTTCGGAGCACATAGACAGCTGCCGCGATTTCTGGAAGACGCGCGTCCATCCCGATGACCTCGAGGCCTACGCCAACGACATCAACCAGATCTTTAACGGCTCCAAACACCGCCGCGTCATGCAGTACCGCATGCGCAATGCCGCGGGTGACTACGTTCTCTGCCGTGCTCGCGGGTTTCGCATCGACGGCGACGGAAATGCCCCCTCACTCTATGTCGGCGAACTTGTCAACCACTCACTCGCCGAGACCGTCGACGCCGCTACAGGCCTCGGAACGCAGCGCATGTTGGCCAACGCCATCGATGCCTGCCGTCGCGACCGTTGCGAGACGGGGCTTATAGCGGTGCGCATTCGTGGCACGGCGAATCTCAACGAGCTCTACGGGGCCGAGGCTGTCGACAACATGCTTGCCGAATACGCAGGCCGCATGCTGTCGATCACCCGCGGCAGAAGCCGGGTCTACCGTTCGCGAAGCGTCCAGTTCGTCGTGCTCAGCAACGATTTGGACCACGAGGCATTCGAGCAACTGACCCGCCGCCTTAAAGATGCCGTTTTCGCTCCTGTTCAAATCGCGGGCGACACCATTACTCCCGTCTGCCTTGTCGTCCCGGCCTTTTACGAACACTTAACCCATCAAGCGACCGCCGTTTTAGGCGAACTCAACCGTCGCCTTCGCACGGTCGGCGGGCTTGTTCCCAACGACAGCCTCCCCATACCCGAGGCGGAGCGCAAAAGCGCCATCGCCGAACGCATCGACTCGCTCACGGGACTCTATCGACCCAGTGAGTTCATGCGGCGTGCCAACGCATTTCTCGAGGCAAGGCGCGACGGCACCTGGTGCATCGCCACGGTCGACATGGGCCACATGCGCCTGTTTAATGAATGGCACGGCCAGGCCGAGGGCGACCGCGTACTCGCCGATGTGGGCACGGTCCTCAAGGACATTGAGAATGCCGATATGGGCGTCGCGGGGTACTGGGGCCAAGATGACTTTTGCATACTCATCCCCTTTAAGCACATCACCGTCCATCAAATCTACAACCGCGTTCGCGAGGCCGTAGCCAGGCATGATGACGGCGTAGGTTTTTGGCCGTCCATGGGCGTTTACCCCATCGACTCCAATGAGGAAATCACCATCGATG